>NZ_QKOB01000003.1:300000-483262 GCF_003226535.1 Meiothermus sp. Pnk-1
CCCGCCGCTTCCCCTTGATCGTAGAGGCGGCGGGCATAGCGCTCGGCGCGGGCCCACAACCCTTGCTGCAACGCAGCCTGCAAGCCCAAAAACAAGAGCCCGCGGGTCAGCAGCTCGGGCGAGAGGTCCTCGACAAATTCCACCCGACGGCTGACCTCGCTCCAGTCCCCCTCGCGCCCAAAGCGGAAGGCCCGCTCCTCCAAGCGCTCGAGCGCGGCTTTGATGGGCAAGCGCGCCTCCGCCAGCCCCGACTCATACAGCTGACGCAGGGCATCCGAGAGCCGACCCAAGCCCAGGTAGACCCGGCCCAGGGCCAACCGGTAGCGCCCGCCTCGGCTGCTGAGGGCCTCCAGGCGGGGCAAGGCCCGCTGGTACTCCCCCATCTCCACCCAGCACAGTACCCGCAAGTCCTCGGCTTCCTCGCAAGCGGCCTGCTCGAGCGTCCCCTCGGCCTCCTCGAAGCGGGAGAGGGCCATCAAGGCCCGGCCCCGCAAGTAGGCCAGGCGCCCCTCCGCGTCCGGCGGGACCTGAGCCAGCACCGCGGCGTAATCCCCCTGCTCGAGCAAAGCCCATACCTCCTCCACCGAGGCCGTGGCTTTATCCTCCACCCGCGGCGCTTCGGCCTCCTGCGCCTTGACCGGGGGCTCGAGCCGCAGTTCCTCGGGCATCCGGCCCAGCACCAGCACATACTCACCCTCGCCCACCCGGCGCACGTCGCTAAACCCCAACCGGATCAGGGCCTCGCCTACCGCCTCGAAGTTCTTGCCCAAGAAGGGGCCGTGCCCGTAGATCAGCAGCCCGCCGGGGCGCAACAGCCCGGCGAGCGGCATGAAGCGCTGAGGAATCTCGAAGTGGCGGTAGAACTCCTCGGTCTCGAGCCGGGCCGGGAGGTCCCCCAGGTATCCCTCAGGCAATACCGAGAGCATCAGGGCGGCGTCTACCGGCGGGATCCCCTCCAGCGCTTCACCATACCACCCTTGGTGCCACTCGATCCCCTGGGTACGGGCCTTGCCCACCGCCACCGCCTCCTCGACCCCCTCGAGGGCATGCCACTCGAGTTCGGGGCGCTTTTGCGCCAAAAGGTTGACCAGAAAACCGGTAAACGCCCCGATTTCCAGAACTCTACCCCGCTCGGGCAGCAGGGCCGGGAGTCGCTGAAGGTAAAACTCCAAGTAGGGAAGGTGCAGCGCGTACACCAACCCCTCCAGACGCTCCCGGGGGTGCGCCAGTAGCTCGCCGTAAAATCTTCGCACCGCCTCTAAGCCGCCGCCGCTAAGGTATCGCTTCCAAGCCTGCAACACCGGCTTGCGCCGGGCGGGGCTGCCAATCCGCTTGGCTAGCTCGCTCTCGAAGCGCCCGGGTGAGATTGGCCCATCCAGGTTGAAGTGCTGTTTGAGGTAGCGCCTGGCCTCGCCCTCCATCTCCCCTCCCGCGACCTGCTCCAAGTGTACCAAGTGGGCAGAACCCACCTGCCGAATTTCCACCACGGGCTGCGGTAACCCGTTGGCGGCGTAAGCCGTGGGGTTCCAAGCGCCGCTTCGGGCTGGGGGCCGTACTGGGCACAAAACAGCGGGACGGGCATCCGCAGCGGCTCACTCCCCCAAGATCAGGGCAAACATCAGCGGAGCCACGATAGAGGCATCGGATTCAATGATGTACTTGGGCGTATCCACCGCCAACTTTCCCCAAGTGATCTTCTCGTTCGGCACCGCTCCCGAGTATGACCCGTAGCTGGTGGTGGAGTCAGAGATCTGGCAGAAATATCCCCACATCGGGATATCGGGGCGGCGCATGTCCTGGTGGAGCATCGGCACCACGCAGATGGGGAAGTCCCCAGCGATGCCCCCGCCGATCTGGAAGAAGCCGATGGAATGACGCCGCGAGGTCTCCACATACCAATCGGCCAACATCATCATGTACTCGATGCCGGTGCGGACGGTATGGACGTTTTTGATCTCCCCCGCCAGGCAGTGCCCAGCGTACATGTTGCCGGTGGTGGAGTCTTCCCAACCGGGAACCACGATGGGCAGATTTTTCTCCGCAGCGGCGACCATCCACGAATCCTTGGGGTCAATCTGGTAGTAGGGCTCGAGCCTTCCCGAACGGATAATCCGGTAGAGGAACTCGTGGGGGAAGTAACGCTCCCCCGCCTGATCAGCCCGGGTCCATTCCTCGATCAAAGCACCCTCCAAACGTCGCATGGCCTCCATCTCCGGGATACAGGTGTCGGTAACCCGGTTCATGTGGCGCTCGAGCAGGGCTTGCTCGTCCTGCGGGGTGAGGTCGCGCCAGTGGGGTACGCGCTCATAGTGGTCGTGGGCCACCAGGTTGAACAGGTCTTCCTCGAGGTTAGCCCCCGTACAGGAAATGGCCTGCACCTTGTCCTGGCGAATCATCTCCGCCAAGCTGATCCCCAGCTCGGCGGTGCTCATGGCTCCGGCCAGGGTGATCATCATCACCCCCCCCGAATCGAGGTGTTGGCGATACGCTTCGGCGGCTTCTACCAACGTCGCCGCGTTAAAGTGCCGGAAGTGGTGCTTGAGGAACCGACTCACTGCTCCACGAGACATGAAAACCCCCTTGGGTCGTTTTCCCGGCCACAGCCGGGCTCAGTCTTCGCGGGGTGGGCGAACCTTCCGGACTCCCCCCTTCGGCAGCAGGGTATACCCGCCACCTAGCGTCCGCCTGAGAGTTTACCGAATCCAGGAAGGAAATCAATAAGTACATCACGGGGCGGTGGCTGTTTGGTCTCGCGTCGCACCAGACCGCTGGAGTACGTGCAAAACGAAAAAACGTTTCGATACTATGTGAAAACCTCAGAGGGCTCTCACCCCTGGGGGCTACCTGTACCCCAGAAGGGCCTATATAATCCCTTTGGCGTGAGCCATTGCAACAACTTACGGAGGAGCCAGATGAAGAAACCCTTTGCACTCGGCCTTGCTCTGAGCGCGGCGCTGGGCCTGGCTTTGGCCCAAAACACCGTGCGGGTAGGCATTGCTTTTGACGCAGGCGGGAAGAACGACCGCAGCTTCAACCAGTCGGCCTGGGAGGGCGCCCAGCGTGCCCAAAAAGATTTCAAGATCGGCCTTTTCGACTTCGAACCGGCTGACCCTTCGCAGGTCGGGCAGGGCATTCGCCGCTTTGCCGAAGAGGGTTTTAACCTGGTGATCGGGGTGGGCTTCGCCAACAACCCGGCCATCACCGAAAACGCCAAGAACTTCAAAGACGTCAACTTCGCGGTGATCGACGACGTACCCGGCGAGGGCAAACTGCCCAATGCGGTGGGGCTGGTCTTCCGCGAGCAAGAAGGCAGCTTCCTGGTCGGCTATATCGCCGGTAAGCTCTCGCAGACGGGAGTGGTAGGCTTCATCGGCGGGATGGATATCCCCCTGATCCACAAGTTTGAAGTCGGCTACAAGGCCGGGGCCGAGTACGCCTTCAAAGAAGACGGGGTGCAGGGTAAGGTGTTGGTAGGCTACGTGGGCAACACCCCTGCCGCCTGGAACGACCCTGCCAAGGCCAAGGAGATCGCCACCTCGCAAGTCGGTCAAGGTGCGGACATCATCTACTCCGCCGCGGGGGCTTCGGGTTTGGGCTCGATTGACTACATCAAGCAGAAGAAGTGCATCAAGGCCAGCGAGCTCCCCTCTGGGGTGAAGTTCATCCGTAACCCCTTCGCCAACGTGCCCCGTTACGCGGCCTACAACCAAAACTGCACCGCCAACGACCGTCCGCTTTTCTTCATCGGCGTGGACGCCAACCAAAACTACCTGGGCGATACCGACAACAACCCCGCTACGCTCAACCACGGGCTCACCTCCATGCTCAAGCGGGTGGACGTGGCTACCTATGAGGTGATCAAGAGCGTGGTCCAGAAAAACTTCAAAGGTGGGGTGCGGGAGTTCGGCCTGAACAACAACGGCGTGGGCTATGCCTTCGACCAGTACAACCGGGCGCTGATTCCGGCTGGCGTGATCACCAAGCTGGATGCCATCCGCAAAGACATCGTCGCCGGCAAGATCAAAGTTCCCAGCGAACGCTAGAGCTAACCGTAGGGGAGGGTGGGTTTTGGCCCGCCCTCTCGTTTTGTTAGGGGTCTTCCTCGGGGCGTTTAGAATTAGGGCATGAGCGATCCGGTATCCGGCCCGATCCCATCTCCGAAAAACCCTACTGCCCTCGAGCTCAAAGGCATCACCAAACGTTACCCGCTGGTGCTCGCCAACGACCGCATCAGCCTCGACCTGCGCTGGGGTGAGGTGCTCGCCATCGTGGGGGAGAACGGCGCGGGTAAAAGCACCCTGATGAAGATCGTCTACGGGCTGGTCAAGCCGGATGCAGGGGAAATCTGGATCGACGGCGAAAAGGTAGATGCGAAAGGACCTTCCGACGCAATAGCGCGGGGTGTGGGGATGGTCCACCAGCACTTCATGCTGGTAGACCCCTTCACCGTGCTGGAGAACGTGATCCTGGGCTCGGAGCCCGGCACGAAGGGGCAGATCAACCTAACCCAGGCCCGGGCACAGGTATCGGCGCTGTTGCAAGAGCTCGAGTTCGAGCTCGAGCTCGATGCCAAGGTCGAAGACCTGCCGGTAGGCCTCCAGCAGCGGGTGGAGATCCTCAAGGCCATCTACCGCCACGCCAAGATCCTCATCCTCGACGAGCCCACCGCCGTGCTCACCCCCCAGGAGGCCGAGGACCTGTTTCGCTTTCTGCGCAAATTCGTCGCAGGGGGTGGAGCAGTGATCTTTATCAGCCACAAGCTAGGGGAGGTGATCCAGGTTTCAGACCGGGTCACGGTGATCCGCGATGGCCGGGTGGTGGGCACCGTTAACACCAAAGACACCACCGTCCGTGAGCTGGCCCGGATGATGGTGGGTCGAGAAGTGATCCTCACCGTGAACAAAAAAGAAGCCACCCCTAAAGAGGTGGTGCTCGAGGCCAAAGATTTGGTAGTGGACTCCAAAAACCCCAAACACAGCATCAAGAACATCGGCTTCCAGGTGAGGGCCGGGGAGATCGTGGGTATCGCCGGGGTGGAGGGAAACGGCCAAAGTGAGCTGGTCGAGGCCATCACTGGGCTCAGGCCCTACAAAGGCACCGTCCTCTATGGCGGCACGCCCCTTCCTCCCAAGGCCCGGGTGGTGCGGGAATGGGGGCTCTCCCACATCCCCGAGGACCGTAACGCACGGGGATTGGTGCTTGATTTCTCAACCCGAGAGAACCTGATCTTGGGCGACCACTACCGCAAACCCTACGCCGGTTTCCTGGGGTTCATCGACGAGGCAGCGGTGGAAGAGCACGCCGAGGCAGTGGTGGAAGCTTTTGACGTGCGGCCCCGCAGCACCGCGCTCGAGGCTCGCCGCTACTCGGGGGGGAACGCCCAGAAGATCATCGTGGGTCGGGAGCTTTCCCGCAAGCCCAAAGTCCTCATCGCCGCCCAGCCTACCCGGGGAGTGGATATCGGGGCGATCGAGTTCATCCACGAAAACATCGTGGCGGCCCGCGATCAAGGGATGGGGGTACTGTTAGTCTCGGCAGATTTGAACGAGGTCCTATCCTTGGCCGATCGTATCCTGGTGATGTACGAGGGCCGGATTATGGGCGAACTCACCCCCAAGGAGGCTACCGAGGAGAAACTGGGGCTCCTGATGGCAGGAATTACGTCTTAGCGCGCAGGTCATTTGTTGACGTCGTGGGTCGTACGCTATACGCAAAACGCCAGACGCTAAAAAAAAAGGGACGGCGTACCGCCGTACACCCGAGGGACCAATCCCCTTCGTACGACGTACGACGTACGACGTATGACGTATGACGTACGACGTATGATGTGGGACGTACTACCAGCAGGGTAGGACTGGGGTATGGTTACCCTCGGCGGGCCATACGCCCCGCGCCAGGTTGGAAGCGTACAGCCCGGATAAGCCCCCTCCAGCAGGATCCGTGTCGCAGCCGGGATTTCGCGCGCCCCTGATGGAACGCCTTGGGCGGGATGGTCATGCGTCCTAGTACGTACTTCTCCCTACGAGGGGTGACCGGGCTTCGGTATTACTGGTTTGCCCAGCGCTCGAGCATCGCCGCGCTCAAGTCGTTGCCTACCAGCAACACCACATCTCCCCCCACCGGGTAATCGGGGTTTTTCTCGAGTTTCGGGATATGTAAAAGCTGCTGGATGGTTCTGGCTTGGGGCTCGAGGGCCGCCTGCTTATAGATCAAGGTGGAAGTTTCCTGGCGTTCGCGGGCGGTATCGGCGCGCTGGATGCTGAACCCCTGCTGCCGCAGCAAACCTGCCGTCGCCCGTGCCACCCCGCCCCTATCGCTGGCGTTCAAAACGCTGACTTCCACCAATCGATTCCCCGCCGTGGGGTCCCCTTTGATAAGCCAATCCACCAAGGCTTGCGCTTTTTCACGGTCGAGGTAGTAGAGGTAAACCCCACCATAGGTTCCGCCGGTGCCTGGCAAGGTAGCGGTGCGCAGGTTGTTCAGGCTTTGGCGCCCCATCCGGGCGGCGATGGCCATCATCTGGGGCCGCGAGAGGTCGGTTTCGATCTCGCCCAGGGCCACGTTGACGATCTGGTCCAGGCGCAACAGGTTGCTCGGTTGCAAGGCTTGTTCGGCCATTGCCCGCAACAACTGTTGCTGGCGCTCGGTGCGGCGAATGTCACCTTCTTCCTTGCTGGGTGGGGCGCCTTGGTTGGACTTTCGGAAGCGCACGAAGCCTACCGCTTGTTCTCCGTTGATGAACTGCCGCCCTTTGGGTAGATCGATGTGCAGGTGGCCCCAGCTATCGTCGTAGCGCATGGCGTCGATGGTTTCAACCCAAACCCCACCCAGAGCATCCACGATGTGCTTGACCGCGGTATCCTTGAGTATCACGTAGTGGTCGATGTGGACACCGAAGGTGCGCTCGAGGGTCTGTTTCAACAGCTCGACCCCCCCACGGGCAAACGTGCCGTTGATTTTACCCTCGATGCCGTCCGTAGCCTGCACATAGGTGTCGCGCGGCACCGATACTGCCGCGGCACTGCCACTTTGCAGATCCAGCGAGAGCAGCATGATGGTGTCGGAGCGGGCGTTTTTACTGTAGGCAATGTCTTGTCGGGTGTAGTTATAGTCCTTGCCCACGATCAGCACGTTGACCCGGTTGCGGGGGAAAAACCCCTCGGGATCGCGCACCACCCTGATCAGCTCAGCGGGAGGGGCTCCCCCCGAAACCGCGTGCAACAATCGATAAGCCCACGCTGCCCCGGCCAGGACGGCTAGCAGCATTAGCCCCAGAAACACTCTGCTGAGACGCATGATCCTTGAATCGGCCCGAAGCCGATCTCCGAGCTCCCACTATAGGGCGGTTGGGTGAGGAAATCTTGGGAAAGCTTTATTTCGACAACAACCCCCAGCTCGAGACCGCCGGGTACGAACCCAGCACCTTGACGAAGGAAGCCCGGCGTAAAAGAGCTAGAAGCGCTTGCGAGGGGCCGGGGTCTTCGGCGTGGCCTTCGAAATCCACATAGAAAATGGGGCTAAAGGGCTTGTCGGGGTCGCGACGGGGGCGCGATTCGAGCTTGACCAAGTTGATCCCTTGGTCGGCGAAAGCTTGCAACGCGGCCAGCAGCTCGCCGGGGCGGTGGCGGGTGGTGAAGACCACCGAAGTTTTGTAAGGGCCTTCCCGGCGCGGCTCATCATGGCGGGAGAGCACAAAAAAGCGCGTGTAGTTCCCGGTGAAGTCCTGGATACCCTCCATCAGCACTTGGAGCCCATAACGCTCGGCAGCCCGACGCGAGGCGATGGCAGCCATGCCCGGTTCGGGATGCTCGGCCAGCTCACGGGCCGCCCCAGCCGTATCGTAGACCGGGATTCCCTCGAGCTTGTAGCGGGCGATGAACCCGTCGCACTGGGCCAGACCCTGGGGATGGCTCTTGACCTTGCGGATGGACTCGAGGGTCGTGCCCTTGGGAGCCAGCAAGCAGTGTTCGACCTTCAGCACGATCTCACCGATCACGTGCAGGTCGGTCTCGAGGAGCAGGTCGTAGGTCTGGTTGATGATCCCGGCGGTGGTGTTTTCCACCGGGACTACCCCGTACTCGACCTCACCGGCGGTCACTGCGGAAAAGACCTGGTGAAAGGTGGGTAGGCCCACCGGAATGGCCTCGGGGAAGGTCTTGAGCAAAGCCTCTTCGCTGAAAGCTCCCTCGGTGCCCTGAAACGCCACGCGCATCATGGGCTTTAGTATAGGGTTTGCGGTCGGGGAAAGCACCGGGCTGATTTTTGGATTTCAACCCCCAGGCACCGGAGTCCGTGGCATCATAGAGGGGATGGCACAGGTCCTTGTGGTAGACGATGATCCCAGCCTCCGACACCTGCTGGACGTGCTGCTTTCGGCCACCGGGCACCAGATCGTGGAGGCGGGCTCGGCCGCGGAGGCGCTCAAGTTCCTCCGTGAGCACACGCCCGATTTGATCATCGTGGATGTGGCCTTGCCGGATCTAGACGGGATCAGCCTGGTCAACCGCGTTAAGAACGTGGTGCGGCTGAAGGCAGTGCCGGTAGTGGTCATCAGCGGGGGTTCGCCCGACCTCGAGAACCACGCCAAGTTCGTAGGGGCCGAGGCCTTTCTGAAGAAACCGGTAACCAACAAGGCCCTGCGGGAGACGGTGGGGGCCATTCTCTCCCAGCGAGGGGTGGTGCTGCCGGGGAAATCGGTGCTGACCACCTTGGAAGATGCCACCCCTCAGTTGCGCGATAGCCTTCCCGAGGAGGAGCGCTTCCGCGAACTCTGGTGCCACCGCAAAAGCCGCGAAGCCCTGCTGCGCTCGCTAAAGAACAAAGGGTGGGGCGAAGAACAGCTCGAACGGCTGCGCGAATGGTCGGGCGCTGGGGACCGGGTAGACCTCTTCGATTTGATTGGCCACTTAGGCTACGGCTGGCCTCTCTTGAAGCGCTCCGAGCGGGCCACAGCCTGCATGCATGGCCTTTGGGATCACCCCCACGCCGATGTTTGCTACTATCTCCTGCACGTATATACCCAAAAGGGGCTCGAGGCCATGCAGCCTTTGGACATCCTCGACACCCCAGAGGCCAAAGAGCGAGGCTTGGGCGGCTCGGACAAGGTCTTGGCCAAGGTCGGAGGGCTCAAGGCGTACGTGCGGCTGCTGGACGACCTCGAGGAGCAACTGTACAGCGTTTCTCCGACGCCCCCCGACGCGACTTGATCAGCCAGACCGCCCGGCCTGGTATGTTGGTGGGCGTGTTGCGTTTAGAAATCATCACCGACCCCACCCGCTGGAACTTGATGGTGGCTTCCCTGCCCATCACCAGCGCGTTGCAGTCGTGGGGTTGGGGCGAGGTAAAAAAGCTCTCCGGCTGGAAGGCGGAGCGGGTGGCGGTCTATGAGGGGGAACGGCTAATCGCGGCGGCCCAACTCCTACGCAAGGGCTACGCCGGGCCGCTCTCGATGCTCTATGCCCCGCGAGGTCCGGCTTTGGCCGACCTCTCCGACCTACCCCGCGTGGCCGAGGCGCTGAAAGCCCGGGCAGAGCGGGCGGTGTACCTCAAGCTCGAGCCCGAAACCGGCCAACCTGCTACCGAAGCCACTCCCCGCTGGCCGGGCTTGATCCAGGAAGAGACCATACAACCCGAATACTCCATCTGGCTCGATCTCACCGCCGGCCCCGAAACGCTGCTCGCCCGCATGAGCAGCATGCATAAGCGCAACACCAAGCTGGCCGAGAAGCGGGTGGCAACCCGCATCGAGGGAGCGGAGGCGTTCGAGGAGTTTTGGAGGCTCTTCGTCGAAACCAACCGGCGGGCCAAACTGATGCAGCACTCCGAAGACTACTACCGCACCGTTTTGCAGCAGATGAACCAGCCCGAGGGGAAAGCCTTTATCTCGATCTCGCGGCAAGGGGGCAAAGCCTTGGCAGCAGGGTTATTCGTGGCTTTCGCCGGGCGGGTAGACTACCTCTACGGCGGATCCACCCGGGAACACCCTGAGGCCAAGGCCCCCAACGGGATGCACTGGGGGGCTATCCGCTGGGGCATCGAGCACGGCTACCGCATCTACGACCTGTGGGGAATCTCGGCCAACTCTCAGGGCTCGCACGCAGCAGGGATCGACCGCTTCAAAGAAGGCTTTGGTGGGGTACGGGTGCGCTTTCCGGCATATGACCTTCCCCTCTCCCCGCTGTATGATCCGGTGAAAAAAGCCTTGCGCCTGCGCAAAGACCTGCGCAACTGGCGAGCTCGAGGGAGCACTCGCGACGTGTTGGGAGGCTAAATTATTTGCACCCGGTGAAGCGAAGCTTAGCTCGAGGCAAGGGGAAATCTGTGCAACGCCCCTCCTCCAGAAGCCAGAAATCGCGTCGTCTAGCCTTCGGCAGCGGGCAGCTGGCCTTGCTTCACTCTTCTAAGTACCCCTCCGGCTACGGTGAAGGACGATGGTTCGCTACGCGCTGATCGTGCTGGGAGTGGTGCTGGGTTTGTCGGTGTTCTTCGCCACCCGACCCGTACCTAAACCCCCCATCCCCCCTCAGGGCGTGCACCTCGAAAACGTCTCGCTGACCCTCTACCCCGAACAAGACCCCCAGGCCAAGTGGCGCTTCCGGGCCAAAGAGGTGGTGCAAGACCCGGGCAGCCGCGAGTCGAAGGTAACCGGGCTCGAGGAAGCCGCCCGCTATGTGGGGAACCGCCTCGACCTGCGGCTTTCTGCCCCCGAGGTCACGATCGACCGCAACGACAACCTGCGGGCTCCTTACGCCACGGTAGAGATTCTCAAGGGGTGCCTCAAGGTGGAGCTGGGTGAACCCGGAGGTCCCCCCGTCAGCATTGATCAACGCTCAGGCTTCGCCGCTCCTAGGGTGCGGATCTCCTCGCCAACCTATAGTGCCAGCGGGGTCAATTTCACCAGCGACTTCGCCATCGAGCAGATCCGCTGGGGAGACCCGGCTTGGAAGTTCTACGACTATCCCCCGGGGCAAACCCCGCCCTGCACGATTAAAGATGGAGGCTAACATGAAACGAATCGCTACCCTTTCGCTGCTTTGCTTGACGCTCGTCACCGCCCAAAGCAACAACGTGCGCATCATCACCATCGACAGCCCCAACGGGGGTACGGTCTCGGGCAACCCGCGCACCGGCCCTCTCACTTTTGAGAATCCCAAACCCGGCGGAGTAGTGGGCAGGGTCAAGGACCTACAGATCACCTCTTCAAAAGCCATCCTCGAGGCCCCTCCGGGCAAAACCCTGGACGAGTCCAAGGGCGAGCGCACCGCTACCTTTCAGGACAACATCACCGTCAAACGCGACCGTATGACCGCCACCGGCCCCAAGCTGGTCTACAGCGAAAAGACCGGCCAGGGCGTGCTGGAAGGCCCAGCCAGGATGCGCCAGGAACCCAAGGACAAAGACGCCGACCCGGTGGAGGTCACCGCCAACAAGATGACCTTTGACGTGGACACCGACATCTCCACCAGCGAGGGCAATGTCTCGCTCAAGAACGGCCGCCAGGAGGGCAAGTCCGACACCGTCTACTACGAGGAGAAGCGGGGTCTGGCGGTCTTCACCGACAAGGACCAAGTAGCCCTCGTCCGCCACCGCAGCGATGGCGACCTGATCATCCGGGCCAAGGAGGTCCGTAGCCTCACCGAGGACAAGCGGCTTATCGCTACCGGTGGAGTCACCCTGGTTGACGGCAATATCACCACCACCGGAGCCAGCCTGTCGTACGACGACAAGACCGGGATTGCGTTTATCACCGGCAATGCCCGCAGCGAAAACAAGAAAGAAGGGTTGGTCATTACCGGGCCCACCCTGCAACACAACGTAAACAAGCACATCGTGGTCAACTACACCAAGCCCTACCAGCTGCCCGCCGCCGATTTCAAACGAACGGGTGAAAAGTGACCGCAAAGCGATGAAACGGCTGTGGATTATCCTGCTGGCCCTGTTGTTAGGGGCCAGCATTCTTGCTCAGGAAAGCGCCGCCCGCACCGCCGAGATCATCCGCAAGAAGAACAATAAAAAGGTGGTCGCGCAGGTCAGGAGCAGCGAGGGGGTCTTTTACATCGATTACGGTGATATCGCCACCGGCAGGATCAAAACTGTGAGCGAAACCCTGCTCACCTTGGAAGACGGCAGAACCTACTGGCTGGATAAAGAAAGCCGCCTGCTAAGGAACCGGAGCCCAATCCCTCGCGACGAACTCAAGCCAGGAGCTTGGGTGGAGGTGGCCTACAACAAGGACAACACCGACGAGGAGAATCACCCCTACGGGATGCGGTTGTTGCTCTTGGACAAAGCGCCCGAGGCCAAAGCCGATGAGGGGAAGTCCTACGCCCGCATCGTGCTATCGGACCGGCCTCCCAACCGGGTCTCGGTCCGGTTCGGCGAAGACGCCACCGCCTATGGGCCGCTCGCGCTGGTGGAGAAGGGAGTACAGGAGTTTGTGCGGCTGTCCGACGGCAGCGCATCGGTAGATGAGAACACCCTGGCGCTTTCCCTCTCGAGCCGGTCCACGCCTGATAGCGTAGAGGTCGACCAAGGCAAGAGCAAGGCCTTTGGCAGCGCTCTTGAGTACGACAACGAGTCCGGCCAGGCTACCCTGACCGGGCCGATCCGGCTCGAGCGCCAGGGGGAAAAACCCCTCACCGGCGAGTCTAAGACCCTTACCTACGACGTGGACGAGGAAACCTTGCTGCTCCAGGGAGACCTCAAGCTGGTACAGGGCGACCGCACCACCACCGCCCAGTCGGCCATCGTGCGCGAGAAGGAAGGGCTAGCTTTTCTCTTCGGAAATCCGGTCAAAAGCGTAAGCAAGGACGGCACCGTGCAGGGCAAAAAGGTCCGCTATACCCTCGAGCGCGGGGACATCATGGTGCTCGAGGGCGTAAGTGGCGAATTCCAGGATCAGTAGGGATTTGGAGGCGCTAAAAAGCTACCCCCTCACGTCCAGCACGTTCTCCCCTGCCGCCCGAAGCCGGTCGGCCACCCCTGCGGTACCCTCCCCAGTAACGCGCAGAACCATACGTTGCTTGCCGCCTTCGTGGGCTACAGTGGCCACCGACACGATATTGCTTGGAGGAACTGCCCCAGCAGCTTTGGCGAGGGCCCCGGGCACATCGGGAATCTCTAAGGTAATCCGCACCCCTCCCGAACGCAGCCCCAGCACCTCGGTAAACGCCCGCAGCACGTCGGTGACGGTGATCATCCCTACCAGTTGACCTCCCTCCATCACCGGCAGCCCTCCCACCTTGTGCTCTTGCATGAGCAAAGCAGCGTCCTCGAGCGGCTGGTCAGCCTCGATGGTGATCACCGGCTTGGCCATCACTTCGTGGACGGTGAGCTTGGCTAGCAGGTAGTTCAGCTCCCACACCGAGAGCGTGGTGGCCTTGGAGGGCATCGCGTCCTTGAGGTCTTTATCGGTCACGATTCCCACCAGGTTTTGCCCATCCATCACCGGTAGGCGTCGGAAAGAGCGTTCCTTGAGCAATTTGAGGGCATCCAGCACGGGAGTATCGGGACTGACCGATACCGGGTTAGGCGTCATCCAGTCACGCACGAGCATATCAAACCCTCCTGTGGGGCGGCCTGGGCTGGGGCCATTTTGGCCCCACGGGTCCGCTCGATTCATTCTATATAGTCTTCGGTGGAACTTTGTCCCAGGGGATGCTACCCAAACCACAAGGCCGACCCGTCGTCGGGGTCGGCCTTGCACTGGGTCTACGCCTTACTTATAATCGGCGGCCTTCTTACCCGTGGCCCGCTCCCAGGGACCGTAGTCCACGGTCTGGCGCGGTGGGTCCTTGGTGAGGATGCCCTGCTCCTTGAGCAACCTGACCGAGGCCTGATAGTCAGCCGGGACTAAGAACCCAGCCCAGCCCTTGGTGGTGGCCCCGGCGTTGTAGAGCTTGGCGATCTCGGCCATCTGCCAAGTCTGGTGGCTCTTGGCGTCGGCGCGGGTGCCACTGCCCTTGCAGGTGTTGCCGCAGAATGGTAACACGTATTTCTCTACGGTTTCGGCCTGGTTTTTCACCGCCCAGTCCCAGCCCTTGAGGCTGGCCCGGATCAGCCGGGCTGCCACCTCGCGGCCCGAGAGCCCGGAGTTCTTGAAGTTGGGGGTATTGAGCACCCGTTCGGTGGTGAAGATGTTGTCCTCGAGCAGGTTGATGCCGTAGTCGGCCAACTTGAACACGTCCACCTTGGTCTCGTCGTAGCCCAGCCCGGCGATCTGGTCGACCTCGTTATAGGTCATGGCCGAGACCAACTGCACCCGACCCGGAAACACCAACGCTGGGTCAAAGGGGTAGGAGACTGCGATTACATCCGGATTGCTAACTTTAGCGTCGAGAGAGCTGGTCAGGCCGCACTTGCGGAAGAGGGCCACCGCCGGGTATTCGTTCCCTGAAGGCCACACCCCCACGCTCTTGCCCTTCATATCCTTACACAGATCCTTGATCCCGGTGGACTTAAGGGCCACCAGCGTGAAGCCCGAACGCTGGAACATCTGGGCGATGAGGACTACGGGAATGCCCTTCTCCCGAGCGGTAAGCAAGTCGGCAATCCACGTGGTACCGAAATCCGCCGCTCCCGACTGCACCACCTGGATGGGCGATTGATCTCCCACGGGCAGCAGGGTCACATCCAAGCCTTCTTCTCTAAAAAAGCCACGCTCCTTGGCCACGAAGTACCCGGCAAACTGCGCCTGCGGGAACCACTTGAGCTGAAGGTTGACCTTGATCAGGTTTTGCTGGGCCATCCCCAGCGACGCCAGCCCCATGACCAAAACCGCCAGTACAACCGTCCACTTTCTCATCCTCTGACCTCCTGTATGCCCTTGAACCATGCCCAGCTAGCCTGAGTCTTCCGAGTTTCACCCCTCCCTGAACGAGACGTGCCAAGCGGTGAGCCGGCGCTCGAGCCAGGCCACCAGGCCGTACCAGGCGATGCCGATGACCGAGGCCACGATGATGGCCGACCACACGATGTCGAAGCCGAAGCGCCCGGCCTCGATCTGGATGCGGAAGCCCAGCCCCTGCCCCCCCGCGCCGAAGAACTCGCCCACGATGGAGCCGATCATGGCCAGGGTGGTGCCCAGCTTGAGGGCGTTGAAGACGAAGGGCAGGGCGTTGGGGATGCGCAAGAAGCGGTACTGCTGGGCCTCGCCCGCCGCGTAGGAGCGCATGAGCTCGAGGGAAAGCGGGCTGACCTCGGTGAGGCCGCGGAAGGTATTGACCACGACAGGAAAGAACACCGTGATGGCGACGATGGCGGCCTTGGAGGGCCACTCCAGCCCCATCATCTTCACCAGCACCGGGGCCAGCGCCACGATGGGAATGCTCGAGAAAGCGGTGGCGTAGGGCAAGAAGCCGCGCTCGAGGAAGACGAAGCGACTCACCAGCAGCGCGGTCGCCACACCCAAGCCGCAGCCGACGAGGTAGCCGGTGAAGGCCTCGAGCACTACCGTCTGGTAGGCGTCTTGCAACAGCACGTCGCGCGTGGCCCACAGCGTGGCCAAGACCCGCGTGGGGGTGGGGATCAGGCCCGCGGGCACCTGGTAGGCTCGCAGCAGGGCCTCGACCGTCAAGAGCACCAGGGCCAGGGTGAGCCCAGCCGGGATGAAGCCGACGAGCGGACCGGTGTGGACGGCGGCGAGGAAGTTGGCCACCCGGGCCACCCCGTAAGCCGCCGCCGCGAAACCCGCCAGGATCAGCCATTTCTGGCCCGCCCCCGCGAGGTCGCTGCGGTTCCACCAGCTCCAGATGAACAAGGCCAGCAGGGCAAAGCCCAGCCCCACCGCCGCGACACCGAGCCAGGGCAGGGGGCGGGCCGCGGGCGAGGGGCGCCTCACCTTCAGCGCTTCCATGGCGTCACCACCCGCTCGAGCCACCCCACCAGCGCCACCAACAGAATGCCCAGCGCCGCCGAGGCGATCATGATGACCCAGGTCGCCACCACGTCAGAAGCACGGGAGTTCTCCGCGAGCATCTTGCCGATGCCCTGAAAGCTGATGGTGGAAATCTCCGCCACGATGGCCCCGATCAAAGCGGCGGCCATGGCCACCTTGAAGGCGGTGAAGAGGTAGGGAATGGAAGCCGGAAAACGCAACTTGAGGTAGGTCTGCCAGCCACTGGCGTTGTAGGTCTTCATCAGGTCGAGCGAGAGGGGGTCGGGGCTCTTGAGGCCCTTGGCCACGCCAATGGTGATGGGGAAAAAGGCGATGTAGGCGGCGATGATGGCCTTGGGGATCCAGCCCTGCACCCCATACTGGCCCAACAGCACCACCAGCATGGGCGCAATGGCGATGATGGGCACGGTCTGTGAGGCCACGATCCAGGGCAAGAGCGAGCGCTCGAAGGCCCTCGAGGCCACGAGCCCGATGGCGAAGAAAAAGCCCACCGCCGCCGCCAGCAAGAGACCCACCAGGGTCTCGAGCGTGGTCACCGCCGCGTTGAGGGGAATGGCGTTGGGCGAATTGAGCGGGAAGAGCAGGTTGGCAAAGCCCTTCCATAGCTGCTGCGGCGAGGGCAGCACGGGGCTGCGCAGTTGGGTAGCGCACTCCAGGGCTGAGCCGCACGGCAGCGCCGCGCCGCTGTCGAGCGCCCGCTGGGCCACTGGGAGGTTAGCGACGAGCATCAGCGGGTAGTACAGCGCCGCGATGACCAGGGCCACCACCAGCATGGGAACGAGGTTGGGCGAGCGCAGACGGGCGAGCATAGGGTTTTATTTCACCCCGCTCGGGATGGCGTTGACGAAGCCGGCGAGGGAGGCGCTGCTGAGCAGGCCGGCGGCCTGGAGTTGCTGGGCCATCTTCTGCAGCTTGGCGGTGTTGACGTAGCCGAGCCCGTTCTTCTGGGTGTCGGGCGTGACCATGATCTTACTGATCTGCTCGAGGCCTGCGAGCTCGAAGGGGATGTCGAGGTTGGGGTTGTACTTGGCGAGAATTTTGCCAGCCTCCTCAGGGTTGTCCAGCGCGTAGCGGAAGCCCTTGTAGCGGGCCTGCACGAACTTCCTGACCTCGCCCGGGTACTTCTTGAGCACGTCCTCGGTGGTGAAGAGCACGTTCTCCGGCCAGTCCACGCCGAAGTCCTTGTAGCTGTAGACGTAGTACTTCTCCTTCGCCTGTTTCTCGGCCACCATGACCTCGTTGTAGATCATGGCCGAGGCGAAGGGGTACTGCTTGGCGAGCCAGCCACCCAACGTGGCGGGGTCACCCTGCTGGTTGACGACTTGAATCTGCTTCTCCCAGCCCTTGCCCAACACGGCCTTGATGGGCTTGTCGTAGCCGATCCAGGTCGCAAAGGTGCCCTTGATGTCGGCGGGCTTGGCGATGGGCTGCCAGGAGAGGATACGCATGGCCGATTCCTGGAAGTCGGCGGCCACGATCACCAAGGGCAGCTTCTGCTTCTGACGGGCCTCGAGCAGGTTGTAGGGGTAGTCGATGCCCAGCACCAGCTTGCCCGCTTTGGCCTCGGCCATCACCCGGTCGATGGGCGAGAGCCCGGGGCCGCCCGACACCACCGTCACGTCCAGGCCCGCCTCCTTGTAGAAGCCCTTGTCCACGGCCACAGGGTCGCCGATGGACTCGGCGTGGATGAACCACGACTCGATGATGGTGGCCTTGGTCAGGTTGCCCTGGGCCGTGCCCCAAAGCCCCCCCGCCAGTAGCCCCGATGCCAGCACCGCGAATGCCGCCGTCTTCCTCATGCCGACCTCCTCCTGAATAAGCCCATAAGCCGCTTCAACCCTTCCGGGTCATTTCGAGGTGCCATCCCACGAAGCGCCGCTCGAGCGCCGTGAGCACCCCCAGCAAGAGCCAGCCCACCACCGTGCAGAACACCGCCGCCAGGAAGACCCGCGCCGTGTTGCCCACGTAGCGCGAGTCGAGGATCATGAACCCCAAACCCTGAAAAGCCCCGAACAGCTCGCCCACGATGGCCCCGTTCACCGCCGCCATGGCCGCCCCCTTGAGGCTGGTGAAGATGATGGGCAGCGCGAAGGGCAGCTTCAGGTAGCGCACCCGCTGCACGAAGCTCGCGCTGTAGGAGGTGAGCAGCTCCTCCTTGGTCGCGTCGGTGGAGACCATCCCCTTGTGCACGAAGTAGACCAAGGCGAAGAAGGCGTACAGCGCCGCGATCACCACCTTCGAGCCGATGCCGTTGACCCCCAGCCACACCACCACCAGGCTCGCCAACGCCACGAAGGGGATGGAGTTGAGCGTGGAGACGGCGCGGAAGATGAAGTCCTCGAGCCACTCCGGCAGCACGATCAAGAGCAGCGCGGCCAAGTGCGCGACCAAAGCACCCAGCAGGAAGCCCAGCACGATCTCCTGGGCGGTGATCCAGGCATGCCCCAGCACCAGGGCGGGGGTCTTGAGGAACTCCTCGAGGATGCGCGAGGGAGCGGGCAGGAGGAAGGGCGAGTTGTACAGCCGCGCCCCTACTTCCCACAGGCTCAGGGCCACCACGGCGAACACCAGCCAGCGCACGCCCTCGTTCTTCCACAGAGGGGGAGCGTTGCGGGGGGGATGTACGACCCTGGCCATGCCTCACCTCAGGAACCGGACCGCCTCGCCCTGCACGTAGGAAACCTCGGGCCGGGTCTCAGCTACGATCTTGCCGCGCTTGAGCACATAGCGGCGCATGGGCAGGGTGCGGATGGCGTCGTCCTCGGTAGGCACCGGCCAGACCACCAGGTCGGCGGGGTTACCCACCGCGACGGCGTGCCCCTCCAGGCCCTCCCCGCCCCGCACCAGCCGGCCCTGCCAGATGGCGGCGGGACGAGAGGTAAGCATGGGAAAGAGCTGCGCCCGATCTTCTTGGCCGGACATCAACCCCAGGTGCAGCAGCACGAAGGCGGTGTGCAGGGGGTCGCCCTTGCCCATGGGGTACCAGGGGTCCATCACCGAGTCGTGCCCGGCGGCCACGTTGACCCCCGCCGCCAGCAGCTCCTTGACCCGCGTGAGGCCGCGCCGGATGGGGTAGTGATCGAATCTCCCCTGCAGCACGGCGTTGTCGGGCGGGTTACAGATGACGTGCAGCCCGGCCCGCCGCACGTTGCCGATGATCTTGTCGGCGTAGGCGTTGTTGTAGGAGTGCATGGCGGTGGTGTGCGAGGCCGCCACCCGGCCCGACAGCCTCAGGCGCAGCGTCTCGGCGGCCATGGTCTCGAGGAAGCGGGAGTGGTCGTCGTCGGTCTCGTCGCAGTGGATGTCCACGGGCAAGCCGGTCTCGTGGGCCAGGGAGAGCGCGAACTTCACGTTCTGCACGCCGTACTCGCGGGTGATCTCGTAGTGTGGGATCCCCCCGATCACATCGGCGCCGAGCTCGACGGCTTTTCTGACCAGCTCATCGCCCCCTTCGAAGGAGAACATGCCTTGCTGCGGAAAGGCCACGATCTGGATGTCGATGAGTTCCCCCACCTCGGCCTTGATCTCGAGCAGGGCCTTGAGCGCGGTGAGGCTGGGGTCGCATACGTCGACGTGGGTGCGGATGTGGGTGACGCCGTGGGCCACGAACCACGGCAGGGCCTTGAGCACCCGCGCGCGCACGTCCTCGCGGCTGAGTCGCCCCACCCGCTCCGCCCAGATGGCGATGCCCTCCCACAGCGAGCCCGAGCGGTTGGGCCGGGGGTCGCCCTCGGTGAGGATGGCGTCGAGGTGGATGTGGATCTCATAGAAGCTGGGGCTCACCAGGTTGCCCTCCGCCGAGATCTCCTCGCCTCCGCGCAGCCCCGGTTCGATGGCGGCGATGCGCCCACCCTCGAGGCCGATGTCCACCCGCCCCTCACGACCGGTGAGGCGTGCGTCCTTGATAACCAGCTCCATAGGTTTCGTCTCTACTCCTGCACCTCGAAGCCGTGCCCTTTGCGCAAGGCCTCGCGCACCTGGGTGGCGATCTCGAAGAAGCGGGTGGTCTCGCGGGTCTCGAAGCTGCGCGGTTGGGGCAGGTCCACCGGGATCACGGTCTCGATCTTGCCGGGGCGCGGGGTCATGACCACGATGCGCGTGGAGAGGAAGACCGCCTCGGGGATGGAGTGGGTGACGAAGATGACGGTCTTGCCGGTCTCGCGCCACAGCCGCAAAAGCTCGAGGTTGAGGTTCTCCCGCGTGATCTCGTCGAGGGCGCCGAAGGGCTCGTCCATGAACAAAAGCTGCGGGTCAAAGGCCAGCGCGCGGGCGATGGAAACCCGCTGCTGCATCCCGCCCGAGAGCTGCCAGGGGTAGTGGCGGGCGAACTTCTCCAGCCCCACCAGCGCCAGCATCCGCTCGGCGCGGGGTTTGTGCTCGGCCTTGGGCACACCCATCACCTCCAGCGGCAGCATCACGTTCTGCAGCACGGTGCGCCACTCCATGAGGGTGGGGGCTTGGAAAACGTAGCCGTAGGCTCGGGCTTTGCGCGCCTCCTCCGGGGTTTTGCCGCCGATGCGGATGCTGCCGGAGGTAGGCTGGATGAGGTCGGCCAGAAGCCGAAGGAGGGTGGTCTTGCCACAGCCGGAGGGCCCGATGAGCGAGATGAACTCGCCCTGGGCGACCTCGAGGCTCGCGTTTTGCAAGGCCACGGTGCCGGTGGGGAACACCATCGAGACCTCCTTCACCGACACCAGGCTGGCGGCGCTGGGGGTTGGGTGGGGGGTGGGCTGGGATTGGGTCACAGGCACCTCAGAAGTACATCGGCTCGCGCCGCAACAGCTTGCCGCGCCCCTTCTCGCCCACGAACTGGCCGTCGCGCACCTGCACCTTGCCCCGCACGGTCACCACGCTGGGCCGCCCGTCGATCTCGAAGCCCTCGAAGCCGTTGTAATCGTTGTTGACATGCTGGGTCTGGGCCGAGATGACCCCCCGGTAGTGGGGATCGTAGACCACCAGGTCGGCGTCTGCGCCCACGGCAATCGTGCCCTTGCGCGGGAAGAGCCCGAAGAGCTTGGCGGCCTTGGTGCTGGCGGCGTCCACGAAGCGGTGGAGGTCGAGGTGGCCCCGGCTCACCCCGTAGGTGTAGAGCAGGTTCACCCGGTCCTCGATGGCCGGGATGCCGTTGGGGATCTTGGTGAAGTCCCCCTCGCCCAGCCGCTTCTGTTCGGTGTCGAAGGGGCAGTGGTCGGTGCCCACGGTATCGATGAAACCCTGGGCCAAGGCGTCCCACAAGGCCTTCTGGTTGCGCTTGTCGCGCAGGGGTGGCGACATGATGAACTTCATGGCCTCTACCCCGCCCCGCTCGGCATAGGTCTTGTCGAGCAAAAAGTGGGGGATCACGCTCTCGATGTAGATGGGCACGCCGCGCGCCTTGGCGGCCATGGCCGCGTCCAGGGCGGGCTTGCAGGAGAGGTGCACCACGTAGCCGGTGGCGCCGGTGGTCTCGAGGAAGGTCGCGAAGCGGCTGGTCCCCTCGGCCTCCACCGCCTCCGGGCGGCTGGGCTCGTGCCACTCGGGGCCGGTCTTGCCCTCGGCCAGCAGGCTCTGCTGCAAGCGCCCTACCAGCTCGGCGTTCTCGCAGTGCGCCGTGACGATGACGCCCAGCTCCTTAGCCAGCTTCATGGTCTGGTACATCTCCCCGTCGTCCACGCCGAAGAAGTTCTTGTACGACAGGAAGATCTTGAAGCTGGTGATCCCGTCTTTGACGATCTCGCGCAGCTCGCCTTCGGTCTTGTCGTCGAACTTGGTCACCGCCATGTGGAAGGTGTAGTCGCAAGCGCTGTTCCCCTCGGCCTTGCTCTTCCACAGGTGGTAGCCCTCGAGCGCATCGTCGCCCCGGTTAGGGCAGCACATCTCGATGTAGGTGGTCGTACCCCCGATGAGCGCGGCGATGCTGCCGGTTTCGTGGGTGTCCTTGGCAAAAGTGGCCATGAAGGGCAGGTAGATGTGCACGTGGGGGTCGATAAAGCCGGGAAAGACGTACTTGCCCGTCGCGTCGATGACCTCGGTGCCAGGGGGGGCCTCGAGGTTTTGCCCGATGCGGGTGATGGTTTCATCTTCGACGTAGATATCGGCCTTGTAGCGCGAATCCGCGGTGACGATCTCGCCGTTTTTGATCAGGAGTCCCATATCCACCTCGCTCTACTCGAAAACACCACGGTAAATCTGCGGCAACGTGAGGCTACCGCCTAAGCAGGGCAAGGGAATCTCGCCGTCTCCGGTCAGGTCCCGCTCCTGCCAACGCCCCTCGGAATCCCGCCAGCAGTGCCGGACGAAGAGGCTGTCCTGGTCAACCATCAGGTAGGTACGCAGGCTGGGGATGCGGGTGTACTCGAGCCGTTTCTCCCGCAGGTCGATGCTCAGGGTCGAAGGGGAAAGCACCTCGACCAGGATGCAGGGCTCGGTTTCGTAGTATTCGTTGGGCAGGGGTTTGTCGCATACCACCATCACGTCCGGGTAGTAGAAGGCCTGTTCGGTGTCGTAGCCCCCCTCCTTGCCCACCCGAAGTTTCATGCCTTCCAGGTAAACCCGGCACGACCGGTCCTGGGCCATCTGCCAGCACAGGGCATGGATGTTCCCCGCGATGCGGTTGTGGCGGCTGCTCCCACCCGCCATCGCGTACACCTGGCCCCCCACATACTCTCGGCGTACGGGGGAGGACGGTTCGCTGCTGAGGTATTCCGCGACGCTCATGGGCTTGAGAACGGGCTTGATCATGACCCAAGTCTAGTGGATCTCAATCCCCACCTCTTTGCGGTAGCGCTCCATGGCCTCCCAGTCGGTGCCCACCTCGGGCCGCTCGCGGGTGAGCTGGTCCCAGGTGATGCTCGCGCGCCCCGAAGGCAGCTCGACCATCTCGATGCAGCCCTCCACCGGGCAGACGTTGTGACACAGCCGACAGCCCACGCAGTCCTCTTCGCGCACCACCGGTTGCGGGCGGGTGGAGATGGCCTCGTGCTTGCCGTTCGAGCGCACGTCATAGCGGTAAGGCGGCACCACCTTCCCGCTCGAGTCCACCAGGTCGATGCACTGGTGGGCGGTGTCGTTGCAGGCCACGTAGCAGAGGTTGCACTTGATGCACTTGTCGGGATCGATGCGGGCGACGGCGCGGAAGGAAAGGTCGAAGTCCTTGAAGTCGGAGATGCGCCAGAGGCTCTTGCCCACCACCTCGTCCACCGTCTTGAAGCCCTTGGCGTCCATCCAGGCCGAAAGCCCGTCGCACAGATCCTCGATGATGCGGTAGCCGTAGTGCATGACCGCGGTGCAGACTTGCAGGCTGCTGGCCCCTAACAGTAGAAACTCCGCCGCGTCACGCCAGGTGGAGATGCCGCCCATGCCGCTGATGGGGATGCCGCTCTGGGCTACTTCGGGCGTGGTGGCTACTTGCGAGAGCAGATGCAGGGCGATGGGCTTGACCGCCGGCCCGGCGTAGCCCCCGTGCCCGCCCTTGCCGCCGATATTGGGGGTGATCTCGAGCGTGTCCAGATCCACCCCGATGATCGAGTTGATGGTGTTGATCAGGCTGATGGCCTGGGCCCCTCCGGCCACGGCGGCCTTGGCCGGGTAGGAGATGTTGGTGATGTTAGGGGTGAGCTTGACGATGACCGGGATTTTCGCCACCGAGGTCACCCAACTCGTGATCTGCTCGCAGTACTCGGGCACCTGGCCCACCGCGCTGCCCATGCCGCGCTCGCTCATGCCGTGGGGGCAGCCGTAGTTGAGCTCGATGCCGTCGGCGCCGGTGTCCTCGATCCGCATCACGATCTCGCGCCAGGCCTCGGGCGTGGATTCGACCATGGCCGAGACGATCACCGCGCGGTCGGGCCAGTGGCGCTTGACGTCGCGGATCTCCCGCAGGTTGACCTCTAAAGGACGGTCGGAGATCAGCTCGACGTTGTTGATGGCCAGCATCTTCTGGGAGCCGTAGTGCCAGGCTCCATAGCGGTTGGACACGTTGAGCACGGGAGCCCCGATGGTCTTCCACACCGCCCCGCCCCAGCCCGCCTCGAAGGCCTTGTGGATCTGGGCCCCCGAGTTGGTCGGCGGGGCCGAGGCCAGCCAGAAGGGATTGGGGGACTTGATGCCCGCGAAATGGATGCGAAGGTCAGCCATAGGTGCTCCTTTCGGTCGCGTCTTAGGTCCTACGTCGTACGCCTCGTGCCTGTCGCTAGTCGTCCGCCGCCGCGCGGAGCGGCAGCAGCTTGCGGTGGATGGCGAAGGCCGCCAGCTTACCGTCCTCCACGGCCATCACCGTCGAGGCCGAGCCCTTCGCCCGCACGCAGTCACCGCCCGCGTACACGCCGGGGAGGCTGGTCTCGAGGTCGTCATTCACCTTGATGTAGCCCCGCTCGGTCGCCAGCCCCAGCATCTGGGCCAGGGTGGGCTTCTCCTGCCCGATGGCCTTGACCACCTGGTCGCAGGGCAGCACGAACTCCGAACCGGGTACGGGCACCGGTGCAGGACGACCCGAGGCGTCGGGCGCGCCCAGTTCCATCCGCACGCACTCGAGCCCCCTCACCTTCCCACCCTCCACCATCACCCGCACCGGCTGGGTGAGGAAGCGGAACTCGATGCCCTCCTTCTTGGCGAACTCGTACTCGTGGGGGTAAGCGGTCATCTCGGCGTCGGTGCGGCGGTAGACCATGGTCACGCGAAGGGCGCCCAGCCGCTTGGCGATGGTGGCACAGTCGATGGCGGTGTTGCCCGCGCCGATGACCACCACCTCCCGGCCTATCTCGAGGCCCTGGGGGTCCAGCTTGCTTTGCTCGATGTAGCTGAGGCCATCGAGGATGTGCTCCTCCCCGGGGATGCCCATAGCGGGGACCGCCCCCAGGCCCACGCCCAGGAAGACGGCGTCGTACTCCCGGCGAAGCTCCTCGAAGGAGAGGTTCTTCCCCAGCTCCATCCCGGTCCTTACCTCCACCCCCAACCGCCTGACCATCTCCACCTCGGCCAGCGCGACCTCCACCGGCTCGCGCAGCCGGATGATGCCGTAGGTGCTAAGACCCCCAGGCAGTTCGCGTTTTTCAAATACCGTGACGCTGTGGCCCAGCTTGGCCAGCTCGCCTGCACAGGTCAGCCCGGCGGGCCCCGCCCCGATCACCGCCACCTTCTTGCCGGTAGGGGGGCCGGGCTTGAACACGTCGATGCCCCGTTCGTAGACGTAGTCGGTGGCGTAGCGCTGCAAGCGCCCGATCATGATGGGCCGCTCCTCGGCATTCAGCACACAGGCGCCCTCACACAGCTCCTGCACCGGGCAGACCCGGGCGCAGGTGGCCCCCATCAGGTTGGCCTCGAGGATGGTGCGGGCCGCGCCCACCACGTTCCCGCTGGCAATCTTCTTGATGAACTTGGGGATGTCGATGTGGGTGGGGCAGGCGTGGGTACAGGGCGCGTCGTAGCAGTAGAGGCAGCGGTTGGCTTCCACGGCTGCCTCGTGGTCGGTGAGCGGCGGGTAGTACTCCGCCAACACCTCCTCGGGCCGAATGATCGAACGATGGTCCACGGTGGGCCTCCTTAAGAGCAGACTGTGCGACTACGCCCTATAGCGTAGTTCCCCCCTCGAGCCCGTATCAACGGACACAGTGTCCAAAAACGCTTTCCACTTATCCATACTCCCAAAAGCAAACCTTTTCAAGGGACAACGGCCTCGAATGCGAAGGTTCGAGCCCTCACGGGAGCCGACTTAACCCTTGTGGCTGGTTTGGTCTGGGGCTTAGGGGTGGCCCAGGATGACCTCGAGCCTGCGCTGGCAGCCCAGCGTTGATATATTATGCAAATTTACGGTAATTAATTCAATACCCCGAGGCGGGGTTGCTGATGCAAAATATTCTTTAATACACACAAGGAGCTCATATGATACGCTTCTGGCGGACAGGGAAAGCGTTGCAAGATCATACTGTTACGCCGGTAACTTGACGCTCGCCGGTCGCAAGGCGCGGTGGCGCATCTGAAAAGCCGGCCAATGGGGTTGCCGCTACCTAGCGGGCAAAAGCCCCTTGTTTCCGCGCCAAAAGTCCTACAATACGGATATGAACAAGCTCCGCTCGAGGCATCGAGGGCGCCAAAGATGAGATGGGCCAATGTTGAGTGAAGTGTGCTCAACTGATTTGAAGTGTGATGTGTAACCCTATATCTATATATCCGGGCAGTACAATTCGCTTACATCGTCGGCGAGCCGCCGCGCCCGACGATTCCGCACCCACCTTCGGGCCGGAAGCCTCGGCGGACAACGGAGGAGAAGAATGCGTTTAGAACTGCCGGTCATACCGTTGCGAAACACCGTCATCCTACCTCACATCACCACTGCGGTAGATGTGGGTCGCGCCAAGTCCAAACGCGCGGTCGAGGAGGCTACGGGTGCCGACCGGCTACTGTTTTTGGTGGCCCAGCGTGACCCTGAAGTGGATGATCCCACCGCCGATGACCTCTTTACCTGGGGGGTAATGGCGGTAGTCAAACAGGCTATGCGCCTGCCCGATGGAACCTTGCAGGTGATGGTTGAGGCCAAAAACCGGGTTGAATTGCTGGACTACGTGGCTGGGCCATACCTGCGAGCCCGGGGCGAGGTCCATATCGAGGCCCCCATAGAAAACACCTCTACCGCTCGGGTACTGGTGGATGAACTCAAGGACGCCTTCGAACGCTACGTCTCAGGGCATAAATCGCTCCGGCTGGACCGCTATCAGATCGACGCCCTCAAAGCCACCTCGGATCCGGCGGTGCTGGCCGATACCATCACTTACTACGCCACCTGGACGGTGGCAGAAAAGCAGGACGTCCTCGAGATCCTTGACCTCGAGGAGCGCCTAAAGAAAGTGCTCTCGATGCTCCTGCGCGACCTCGAGCGCTTCGACATGGACAAGCGTGTAGCTGCCCGGGTCAAGGAGCAGATGGACCAGAACCAGCGCGAGTACTATCTGCGCGAGCAGATGAAGGCCATCCAGAAGGAGCTGGGTGGCGAGGATGGGCTGAGCGATCTCGAGAATCTGCGGGAGAAGATCGAGCAGGCGGGAATGCCCGAAGCGGTTAAAAGCAAAGCCCTCAAGGAGCTGGACCGGCTCGAGCGGATGCAGCAGGGCAGCCCTGAGGCCACCGTGGCCCGCACCTACTTAGACTGGCTGGTCGAAGTTCCCTGGAACAAAGCCGACGACGAGGTGCTGGATATCGGTCATACCCGGGCTATCCTCGACGAGGACCACTATGGGCTCAGGGACGTCAAGGAGCGCATCCTGGAGTACTTGGCGGTGCGCCAGATGACCCAGGGGCTCGACGTGCGCAACAAAGCCCCCACCCTGGTCTTGGTTGGGCCGCCCGGGGTGGGTAAGACCTCGCTGGGGCGCAGCATCGCCCGGAGCATGAACCGCAAGTTCCACCGCATCTCCCTGGGCGGTGTGCGCGACGAGGCCGAGATTCGCGGCCACCGTCGGACCTACATCGGCGCGCTACCCGGCAAGATCATCCAGGCCATGAAGCAAGTCGGGGTAATCAACCCGGTGATCCTCCTCGACGAGATCGACAAGATGAGCGCCGACTGGCGCGGCGACCCCGCCAGCGCCATGCTCGAAGTGCTGGACCCCGAGCAAAACAACACCTTCACCGACCACTACCTGGATGTGCCCTACGACCTCTCCCGGGTTTTCTTCATCACCACCGCCAATACGCTCCAGAGCATCCCCCGGCCCCTTCTGGACCGCATGGAAGTCATCGAGATCCCCGGCTACACCAACCTCGAAAAGGCGAGGATCGCCCGCGGCTACCTGTGGCCCAAGCAGGTCAGGGAAGCCGGGATGGAGGGCAAGCTAGAAGTCACCGATGCGGCCATCAACCGGGTAGTGGATGAGTACACCCGCGAGGCCGGGGTGCGCAACCTCGAGCGTGAACTCGGCAAAATCGCCCGCAAGGCCACGAAGAACTACCTGGAAAACAAATGGGAGGGCCTCAAGACGGTAGACGCTCCGGAGGTTCCCAGCTACCTGGGCGTGCCCAAGTTCCGCCCCGACCGCGCCGAGAAGGTGGCCCAAATCGGAACCGCCCAGGGCTTGGCCTGGACCCCTGTAGGCGGCTCGCTCTTGACCATCGAGGCCGCCGTCGTCCCCGGGAGCGGCAAGGTGAACCTCACCGGCAGCCTGGGGGATGTGATGAAGGAATCGGCCCAGGCCGCCCTCACCTACCTGCGGGCCCACGCCCAGGAGTGGGGACTCCCCGAGGACTTCCATACCAAGTATGACCTGCACGTCCACGTGCCGGAGGGGGCCACGCCCAAAGACGGTCCCAGCGCGGGCATCACCATAGCCACGGCCATTGCCAGCGCCATCACTCGCCGCCCGGCCCGCATGGACATCGCCATGACCGGGGAGATCACCATCCGGGGTAAGGTGCTCCCCATCGGGGGGGTCAAGGAAAAACTCTTGGCGGCTCACCAGGCGGGGATTTACAACATCATCTTGCCCAAAGATAACCAGCCCTATCTCC
Source organism: Meiothermus sp. Pnk-1 (assembly GCF_003226535.1). Classification (NCBI taxonomy): domain Bacteria; kingdom Thermotogati; phylum Deinococcota; class Deinococci; order Thermales; family Thermaceae; genus Meiothermus; species Meiothermus sp. Pnk-1. Next base: position 328,373 of record NZ_QKOB01000003.1, read on the forward strand.
AGGAAATCCCTGAGGAAGTGCTGAAGGGGCTCGAGGTCACCTTGGTAGAGGACGTGAGCGAGGTGCTCAAGATCATGTTGGCCGCCGAACCGGTACCCGCCCCCACCCCCACTCCGCCTGCCGATCGCCCGCAGCCCGGGGCCGGAGCCTAATATCCATAGCCAAGGGACGCCCGGCTGGGCGTCCCTTGGTGAACGCCTCGGATAGGGGCGTGCAGCAAAGCGTATTCTCCTGGCAGAGTCCGAAGCTGGATAAAGCGTCTCCTGCGCCCAGAGCGGTGGAGGGCGATTATAGCATCCCGGCCAAGAACCCCTGCTCGCGCACGGTGCGGATCAGGTCCATCACGGTGAGCCGGTGGGCGTCGTATTCCACCTCGATTTGGCCAAGGCTGGTGGCGACGGCTTTGCCTACGCCCTCGAGCTTGCTCAGGGCAAGGACGATCCTTTCCATTTGTTCTTTCTGCTCTACCCCGCGAACACCGATCAGCACCCGGTTCATCCCGATACCACCTCGCGCCCAAAGCTTTACCAACAGCGCCTATTCTAAGACACCCCGCACCTCTTGACGCTGCCCTCGGCTCCCCAGTACCCGTACCGCCAGGACCTTCGGCCCCAACACGAAGGAGTGAGCCTCGAGGGCCGACTTTAGCTCGCCGTGTGCGGGGTCTAGGTGCAGCGCCACCTCGTAGACCCCGGCGTCGTAGGCCGACTTGATCACCGCCCCCAGAAGACCCTGGTAGACCTCCTGGGCATCGGCCAGGATGCGGGTCAGAAGCACCGTCACCTGGTCTCCTTGCCACAGGGCTTGCCCCAGAGCAAATCCCACGATTCGCCCCTGCTCCAGCGCCACAAACGAATGTCCGCTTCGGCTAAAAAACCGCAAGGCGGCGGGGGTACAGCGGTACATATGGGGGGGTTGCTCGCCTAGTGTAGCCCTTTCGTAGGCCTCGAGCCCGGCGAAGTCAGCTTCGGTAAAGTCGCGGAAAACCATAACCCCATGCTAAACGCTAACCGTTGGCAAACGGGCAGACGTCGCCCTCGAACCACGCTGGAACCACAAGTATTCGGCGGCCAGAAGAAGGGCCGCCAGTAGGGCCAACCAGGGGCTCAGCTCGAGCACAAAACTCGGCGGGAGGGAACGGCTTGGAGCGGGGCGGGGGAGCAAGGTCTCCTGTGAGCGCAGCAGGCCTTGGCGGGCTTCGCCGCGTGGAGCGATCAGGTTGTATAGCAGCACCGGGAAGGCCGGTAGGTCGCGCAGGGCGGCAATGGGGGGTAGGTAAACTCCGTTCGGGTTGTACCAGCCCAGGATTTCCCCGTTTTCCCCGATGAGCAAAGGCCGCCAGCCCTGCGGAGCCTGGGGGGGAACCGGAAGCCGAAAGCCCACCAACTCCACCCCCCTCAGGTAAGGCAGGGTGCGCTCGAGGTCCAGCACGGTAGCCTCCGCCTGGGCCTGGCGGGCGAAGTACACGGTGAAGGTAGGGGGCGTCTCCTTAGGGGTGCCGATTTCGAAGCGAAGCTCGGGATTGGCCGGTGCCCTCACCGTACCGAGCAGGGCCAGCAGGCGCTCGAGGGCCGGGGCCGCTTCCGAGAGGGCCACCCGTACCGCCCGGCGGTTGAAGGAGGCCTGGTTGTCGAGGGTAAGGGCGTCGTTGGCGGAAACTTGAGCCTGGACGCTGAGGGAAGGCGGCTCGAGCGTAGCGTACCCCCCGGCGGGAATCTTGAGCGCGTATGGCCGTCCGTTCACCACCACCTGGCCCTCCCACGGCCCTGGCCCGCTGTTGGCGAAGGCCACAAAGCCCGGCCCGATGGCGGTGATACCGACGTTCTGACCGTTTCCCCCTACGTTCAGGTAGCCTTCCGCCCCCGGGTCGGGGCTATCCGAGGCCACCAGGACCGGCGCCCCGGGCAAAAGTCGGCGGCCCAGGGCGATCGCCGCCGGAAGATCGGCCTCTGGGTCGCCAGGGGCAATCTTCGCCAGCGCATCCAAGAGGGTGCGCCCCGGGGCTGGGCCGAAGGCTTGAGGGCGTTCCCCAGCCCGGATCAGGAGGGCCCGCGGGCTCGAGGCCAGCCGCGTGCGCAGTTGCCGCTTGGCACTTTCCAAGCGGCTTGGGGCGAGGTCGGTGGCGGCCATCGAGGCGGAGGCATCGAGCACGATCACCAGCGGTCCGGGCCGCTCGAGCCGAAGTTGAGGGCGCGCCAGGGCCAGCACCATACAACTCGCAGCAAACAGCAAAAGCCATAGGCGCAGGTCCAGCTGACGGCGGGATCGGCCCTGACGCCTGGCTTTCTGCCATAGCCACAGCCCCGCTACCTTGCGCTCGGGTGGGCGGCGGCGGCGGTAGAGCCAGTACACCAACCCCAGTACCACCGGCAGGGCCAACAAAACGAGGGGGGACAAGAAAGCCATCTACCTGGTGGGGTTCACCATCTGACGTTGGACAACGAGCGGCTGATGAGGGTGTTGCCCTCTACGGTGGCGTAGTTGATTCCATCGCCGAAGCGCTTGAGCACGCTTACCATGAAGTCTCCCATCCGCCTGCTCAGTTCGCGGGTGCGGCGGGCCTGGTTGGCGCTCCCGGCGGGCAGAAGGGTGCTCTGCAGCAGGCTCTCGATGCTGGGGATCTGGGCAGCGGCATCGCTAAAACCGTAGCTGACCGCGCGCGCAGGGATGGCCTGACGGGACTGCTGGAAGCGAGGGTTTTCCTTCCAGGCGGGGTTGCTCAAGCCCTCGAGGGCAGCCTTGCTGGTGGCCAGGATCAACCGGTCGGCATCGAAGCGGTAGTACAAGCGCCCCAGCAGACCGACCTCTACCGCTTTGAAATCGCCCTCCTTGCCCACCACCTTAAACCCGCCCTTGCCCTCGGGGGTGGCGAAGGCGGCGAAGTTTTGTAGTAAGCCCAGCAAGTTCGCCTCGGCCGTGGGAGGGTCCAGCACCTCTACAAACAGCAGCATATCCCCCAACTGGGCCAGAGCATCGCTGCGAACGCCTTGTTGGCCGGTAGGGGCGTTGAAGGTCACCTGGGCTACCCGCTTGCCAAAGGCGGAAAGGTCGAGGTTGAGGCTCGAGTTCAGGTCGCGGGATAGCGCGTTCAAATAGCGGCCCAAGGCCGGGATGTCCACCACGCCGGTGCTAGCGGCAACGCCTTGGGGGAAGTCGCCCAGCTCCCAGGGCTGATCCTTGGGTAAGGCGATGGCGGTGAGCTGGGGATCTACCCCGGGGACGAACTCCAAGCGGGTTTCCTGGCTTATGCCTTGGGGGGTTAGCTTCAGCGAGAAGGTGAATCGCTTCACCGCCGAGAGGGTGAGACCTATGCGGGGGGGGAGCTCGAGCTGGTTGGCGAAGCCCTTGGGCAGCTCCGCCCAAAACGCGAGATCCCCGCCTACCGGGGCCTTGAGCCCGCGCTGGTTGCGGATAAAGCGCTCAAAGGCAGCGGACGAGGCCACGAGGGCCAGGTCTCTGCTCAAGCCGGTCACCATCCCATCTTGGGTATCTACCTGCCACCCACCGCGGTTTTGGGGCTTGCGCAATCCCTTGCGCAGGCTTTGTAGAGCTTGAGGGGTGGGCTTGGCGATGACGAAAAAGTCTCCACTGGGATAAAAAGCTGCCGCAGCACCGCGGCTCAAGAGCCCCAGCAATTCGGGGTCGACGGCTTCTTCGCGCATCGCGCGGCGCAACTCGGCCTCGAGCCCGCTCTTGGCCCAGTCCTGGGCGATCCCGCGCAGGCGGGGGTGTTGGGAGAGGTCGCCGAGGGTAAACCCAGCAACGGCCCCCGGAGGGACCAAACTCACCAGGTTTTGGCCGAGGGCCGGGGAAATCAACAGCGCGAGAACGAGCCCAATGCGGAGTAGATTCATGACCTCCTCAGTGTACCTGGCGGCCTGCACGCTGTGGGTGATGGGCGAGCGGGGGTTGCGGTGACTTCAAGCCGTCTGCTGCCGCTGGGCGATGACCTTTTGGGCCAGGTGGGGTGGAACCTCGGCATAGTGAGAGAACTCCAGGCTATACGCCCCGGTGCCCTGGGTCATGCCGGATAACACCCGGCTGTACTCGAGCAGTTCCGCCAACGGAACCTCTGCTTGTACCACCGTTAGCGCCCCGTCTTGATCCATCCCCAGTACCCGGCCCCGGCGGCCTTGGAGGTCTGAGATCACATCCCCTACCCGGTCTTGGGTCACAAACACCTTGAGGTTGTACACCGGCTCCAACAGCACCGGTTGGGCTTGGGGAGCGACGTTTTTGAACGCCAACGACCCGGCGGTTTGGAAGGCCATGTCCGAGGAGTCCACGTCGTGATAGGAGCCGTGGTAGACGATGGCCTTGAAACCGATCACCGGGAACCCGGCCAGCACCCCCTGCTTGGCGGCCTCGCGGATGCCCGCCTCGATGGCCTCTTGGTATTTGGTGGGGATCACCCCGCCGGTGATCCGCCACTCGAAGGCGTACTCGGGGGCGGGCTCGAGCCGCAACCAGACATCGCCGTACTGCCCGTGGCCTCCGGTTTGTTTCTTGTGTTTACCTTGGCCCTCGGCCACCTTGCGGATGGTCTCGCGGTAGGGGATCTTGGGCAGCTTGAGCTGGACCTTCACCCCGTAGTCGGCCAGGCGTTCCCTGGCGGTCTCGAGGTGCAGGTCGCCGTGACCCCACAAGAGCATCTCGCCGGTTTCCGGGTTGCGCTCGACCTTGAGGCTAGGGTCTTCCTCCAGGAGCTTGTGCAAAGCCTCTCCCAGCTTGGCTTCGTCGCCCTTGTTTTCCAAATACAGGGCCATCATCACGTTGGGGTCAGGGAGCCGGGCGAAGGGAACCTCGTCTGACTCCGGGCGGTTCCCGCTCCAGAGGATCATCCCCCGATGCAAAGACTCGGCCTTAGGGATAGCCAGGATGGTCCCGGCGGGGGCCTCGGGGAGTTCCACCAGGTCCTTGCCTTTGGCGGTGTAGAGGTGGCCCAGCTTGACGGCCCCGCCCTCCGATTGCAAGGTGTCCCCAGGCTTTAGGGTTCCCCGGTAGATCCGCACAAACGCCACATGGCCGATGAAGGGATCCACCTGTACCTTGAAGACCTTGCCCAGGCAAGGACCCTCTCCGAAGCGCTCGCCAGGAGAAGGCAGGGCTTCCAGAAACAGCTGCAAGAGCAAGTCCAGCCCGATCATGGCTCCAGAAGAGCCGATGGCCACCGGGTACACCAGCCCCTTGCGCACCGCCTCGTGGAAAGCCTGGGAAAGCCCCTCCTCGTCTACCTCTTCGCCGCCTAGGTATTTTTCCAATAACCCCTCGTCGGTCTCGATGATGGCCTCGCGGGCTTCGTTGCGGTATTTCTCGATCCCCGCTTTTTGATCTTCGGGGACCGGGATCTCCTCGGGCTTGCCGCCGGTGTAGCGGTAAGCCCTCCCGCGCAGCACATCCACCAGCCCCACCCACTTTCCTCCTTCATAGATCGGCAGGTGCGCCGGGAGGATATGCCCCAAGGTGGAGCGCAAGTCCTCGAGCAGGGCGAAGAAATCCCCCCCTTTCTCAAGCTTTGTCACCACCACCATGCGGGCTAGCCCGAGCCGTTCGGCTACCGTCCAGGCCCGCTCGGTGCCAATTTGCACTCCAGATTCTGCCGAGACCGCCACCACCGCGGCGTCCGCGGCCTCTAGCGCACCGCGGATCTCCCCCACGAAATCGGCATAACCCGGAGCGTCCAGCAGATAAATTTTGTGCCCCTGGTACTCCAGGGGCAGCACACCGGTGCGCACCGATACCCCGTGGGTTTTTTCCTCCGGGGTATAGTCCGAGGTGGTGCTGCCCTCTTCGACCTTGCCCATGCGGTCCTTACCCCCGGTGTAGACCAACAAGGCTTCACCGAGGGTAGTTTTACCGCTGCCGCTATGCCCGACTAGGGCTAGGGTGCGCATCATGCTTAGACCTCCTTTGTGGGTACAGTATAGCCCACAACACCGGGAGCATCAGTCCCTATCCGGGAAGGGTGCCGGTCCTCGCTGGGAGCCTACCCCTGATCCGGCGGAGCTAGGGGGAGTAAGATTACGCTATGAAAAGAACGGCGGCCAGCGGTTCCGCAACTACCTATTTCACCCCGGAGCTTTTTCGCTTCCTCCTCGAGCTGCGCTACAACAACCATCGCGCTTGGTTTCAAGCCAACAAACCCCGCTACGAGGAGCACGTCCGGCAGCCTTTTCTTCGCTTTATCGAGGACTTCGCCCCCTGTTTGAAGCGCATCAACCCAGCCTTTACCGCCGAGGCCAGGAGCCTTTTTCGCATCCATCGCGATACCCGCTTCAGCTACGACAAAACTCCCTACAAAACCCACGCCGCAGCCCAGTTTCGCCATATCCTAGGCCGGGACGTTCACGCGCCGGGGTTTTACTTGCACCTCGAGCCCGATAACTGCTTCATCGCCGGGGGGATCTGGCTACCCGAGCCCGAGCCCACCTTGCGCATTCGCCAGGCGATCGCCCGCTGGGACCCCCGCTGGATGGCCTTCAAACAGGAAGGCCCGCCGCTGTTCCAAGAAGACAAGCTCAAGCGCGCCCCCAAGGGCTTTGATCCCCATCATCCGCTGATCGAGGAGCTCAAGCTCAAGAGCTTCATCGCCGGGGTAGCGTTCCGCGAGGAGGAGGTCTGCTCGCCGAATTTTCTAGACCAAGTCGGCCAGGCTTGCCAGCGCCTCAACCCGTTGGTGGACTTCTTGTGCGACGTGCTCAAGCTCCCCACCGCCGAAGCGATCGAAGCCCCCCGAGGAATGTCTTAGGGAGGGTTGATCCACCGCGTTGGGCGTACGGCGCGGGACATCAGGGCAGGAACTTGGCGTTGGGCGGCGTAAACTAAACCCAATGCTCTGCATCCCCAAAGACCTCTTGGCGTCCACCTGGCGACACCTTCGGGCGGAGTTCCCCCGCGAGGGGGTAGGGCTTTGGGCGGGCCGTCTGGGTTTGGTCACGCGGGTTATTCCGTTGCCGAATGTGGATCCCAAGCCTCACCAAGGCTACGAGGCCGATCCGGCAACACTGTTGCGGACGCTCCAAGGGCTCGAGGCAGCAGGTCTGGAGCTTCTGGCCATCTACCACTCACACCCCACCGGCCCAGCCCGCCCCAGCCTCACCGATACAGCGAAAGCCTACTGGCGGGTTCCCTACGTAATCTTCGCCCTCGAGTCAAGCGAGGTGCGGGCGTATCGCTTGCCGGAAGAGGAAGAAGTGAGGGTGGAAGTTGAGGACTGAGGCAACCCTCACGGCGTAGGCCGAACGCAAGACGCGACTTAGGTCATACGTCGTACGTCATACGCAATACGCAAAACGCCAGACGCTAAACGCGGGGGAAAAAAGGTAGATTCCCTATCGGGACGGAGCAAGCTCCGTGCACCCGGAGGTAGATTCCCTTCGGGACCGGCGGAGCCGGTACACCTAGAGGTAGATTCCCTTTGGGACGGGCTACGCCCGTACACCTAGAGGACGATCCTCTTTTGTGACGTTTGACGTGGGATGGCTATACCGGAGCGCTAGATTTCCAGCCGCTCGATCTGGCGCTCGAGGGCTTCTAGGTAGTCAAAAAACCTTGGTCCGTAGTGCGCCAACTGATCCCCCTCGGTCATGACGAGCGGAACCTCCCACCCTCGCTCGCGCATCAGCGCTTCGACCCGCTCCTTGGCCCGGCTGCGCCCCGGCTTGGGCTCGTAGATTATCAGCTGCGGGTGTAGAGGGGGTACCTCTTCCAGATCCGGGGTGAAGTAGCTCGAGGGGTGTTGGGCGTACACGTTGACCAGGCCCAGGTGCCGCAGTGCCTCATTGACGTAGCTTCCCCGCCCCACCGTGACCGGCCCTCCCAGGTCAAACTCGAGGTAGACCCTCAAGGGGGGCAAAAGCCCATAAAGCCGCTGGTAGCGCTCGGCGAGCCGTGCCGACAGGCTCGAGGCCCGCTCCCCTACCCCCAGCAGATCCCCCAGCAGGATCAGGTTCTCGAGGATTCCGTAAGGGCTCTGCGGCAGCGGTACCGGGAAAACCGGAACCCCCGAGCGGTGCAGTTCGTGGAGCAAATCCCGCTGGACTCCGGTGCTGATGAGGACTAAGTCGGGTTGTAGATCGCGCAACAACTCCCAGCGGACTCGGGTATAGCTCGAGACCACCGGCAGCGCCAGGGTCTCGGCGGGGCGGTAGCAGAAGGCGCTGCGACCCACCACCCGCTCCCCTAACCCCAGGGCAAACAGGGCGTCGGTGGCGTTGGGGGCTAGCGAGACGATGCGGCGGGGCTCATCGGGCAGCTCGAGGGGGCCGAGCCAGTCATGTACGAGCTTCATGTGCGTCTACCGTCCGATGTCGAGGGCCAAAAGTCAAGAGGGAGCCCACCCTTTGCGGTGGAGGCTTTCGTACCAGTTTCTTACGCGCTCGCGCAAGGTTTGTAAATCGGCGTCATTCCAAATTACCCAGGTGGCGCGACGGATCTTCTCCTCCTGGGGAAGCTGGTTGGCGTCTCGGGCCCGCACCTCTTCGGGGCTCAGGCCGCTGCGGGCCATGACCCGCCGCAGGCGAAGTTCGTAAGGGGCCGCTACCACCAATACCCCAGCGAAATCCCCCGCTCGCCCGGTCTCAAAAAGCAGGGGTATGTCGTGAACCACCACCCAGTTCCCCGCTTCCAGGGCTTGTTGGGTCTCCTCGGCCATGCGGCGGCGCACGTAAGGGTGGACCAGGGCCTCGAGCCTGCCCTTGGCCTCCGGGTCGGCGAAGACCCTCTGGCCAAGCCTGCGGCGGTCTAGAAATCCCTCCGCACAAGCCTCGGGAAACGCCGCGCAAATCTCCCCCTTCAGCGCTTCGGCAGCCTCTCGGGCGTAGAGGTCGGCATCGAGCACCGTCGCACCCAGTTCGCGCAGCAGGGCCGACACCGTGCTCTTCCCGCTACCGATGCTGCCGGTGAGGCCGATAATGAGAGGATGCTGGTGGCTATCCGCAGGGTTCATCTGCCTCCCGTTCCCTTTCCCGCTCAAGGATACCTTGTCGGCGGGGCGGTGCGGGATCTGTTGCTGGGAAAGCGACCCAAAGACCTCGATTTCGCGGTGCCGGAGCCGGAACAAGCCGCCCGGGATCTGGCCCAGCAGCTCCACGGCAACGTCTTTCCGCTGGATGAAGGGCGCGGGCTGTGGCGGGTCGTCGCCCAGGGCCAGACCTACGACTATGCCCCCATATCCCGCGGGCTCGAGGTGGACCTGCTCCGCCGGGACTTTACCCTCAACGCGCTGGCGGTGAACGAACAGGGCTTGGTGCTGGGGCTACCCATAGCCCGGTACGACCTCGAGCACCGCCTGCTGCGGGCTGTGCGCAAGGCCAACCTGTGGGAGGATCCGCTCCGCTCGCTGCGGGCAGTGCGCCTTTCGCTTACGGCTGGCCTGCGGCTCGAGCCTCAGAGCGAGGGGTGGATCCGCCAACACGCCCGGTATCTCAAGGAGAGCGGCCAGCTCCCAACTTGGGAGCGGGTAGGCGAAGAGCTAAACCAAATCCTTCAACATCCTGCTGCAGCGGTGGGGTTTCTCCGCCTCGAGCGGGTGGGGTTGCTGGAGGTGTATCTGCCCGAGCTGGCTCTAGGCAGCGGGGTAGAGCAGCGCGGAGCCCATCACCTGGACGTATGGCGGCACTCGCTGGAGGTGCTGGCCCAGCTGATCTTGTTGCAGCCCCAGGCCGACCTTGCGTTGCGCTGGGCCGCCCTGCTGCACGATGTCGCCAAGCCACAGACCCGTCAGTGGAACCCTGCTAAGGGGCGCTACACCTTTTACGGTCACGACGTGCTAGGGGCCGAGCAAGCCCGGCAGATCCTGAACCGGCTGCGCCAGCCCAGCGAGCGAGCTAGCGAGGTCGCCCGGCTGGTCAGCCTGCATATGCAACACCCTCCGCAGGGAGAGCGCGAACTGCGCCGCTTCCTCCATCGCCGCCGCAAGGCCCTACCCGAGTTGATCTGGCTACAGATGGCGGATATGGCCGCGATCTTAGGCTACCGGGAGCGGGTGGGGCAACTCGCGGAGCGGCTCCAGGCTATCCAGTCCCTCGCCGAAAGCGCTCCTTCCTCCAAAGCGCTCCTGGACGGGCGGGAGGTGATGCGGCTGCTCGGGCTCGAGCCTGGCCCCAAGGTGGGCCAGGCCATCGCGGCTTTGCTCGAAGCCCAAGCCATAGGCGAGGTACAAAGCCGCGCCGAGGCCGCATCGTTTTTGCGCGATGCTTTCGCTGAGGATAGGGGCTGAATGTCTTATCTGCGCAAGTTTGAAGCGTACAGCGTGGGGTGGAATGCTAAAATTTTTAATCTTCCGCTCCTTGAGCCGGGGGGCACTTCGCGGTAAAAGGGATTCATATGGGAAACCGATTCCGCCGGGCCAACCTAAGCAGCCTGTTGACCGTTTTATTGCTAGCTTGCACTTCCAGTGCCCAACCGATCCCACAAGGGCCGCCCGATGAGGCCTCGAGGCGGATCAGCTTGCCCAAAGGCTTCCAGATCCGCATCTTCGCCGACAAACTAGCCGGCACCCCCCGCTTCATGGCGGTGGGACCGGACGGGAACCTTTACCTCTCGCTGATGTCGGGGGGTAAGGTGGCCCGCCTACCCGACGCCGACAAAGACGGCAAGGCCGACAAGGTGGAGAACCTGCCCTTCGACTTCAACCAGCCGCACGGGCTCGAGTTCCGCCGGGAGGGCGACGACTGGTGGCTTTACGTGGCCCAGGTGGACAAGGTCGAGCGGCTCAAGTTCAACCCCGGAGGGAGCTTCACCAACCGCCAAAAGCTGCTAGACCTGCCGATGCCCGCCGGCCACAGCAGCCGCACCGTGCACTTCGGGCCCGACGGCATGATGTACGTGGCGCTGGGCTCGGTGACCAACAAGGGTGACGAGCCCGACCCTCGCTTTGCCGCCATCCTGCGCTACAAGGTCGAGCCCAATGGCCGCGTAAGCATCCCCGCCGATAACCCCTTCGCCGCCGACCCCAACCCCGCCCGGCGCCCGATCTGGGCTGAGGGGCTGCGCAACAGCGTGGACTTTCTTTGGACCCCCGAAGGAAAGCTCTGGGCCAGTACCCACGGCAGCGATAACGTCAGGCTCCACCCCGGCGACCCGCCCGATAACCAGCCCTACGAGGAGATGATCAACCAGATCGAGCGGGGAAAGCACTACGGCTGGCCTTACTGCATCGCCTCGGTGCTGGGGGCCAATCTGCCCCCGCAGAAACCGGAGATCCCTGACCCCACCACCCAGGCCAGCAACCCGCAGAACTTCGACTGTACGAAAGCCATACCGGCCCTCTTCACCCTCCCCGCCCATAGCGCCCCGCTGGGGATGGAATGGGGAGGGAAGTTTACCAACTTTCCCAAGGAATACCAAAACGGCGTCTTTATCGCCCTCTCCGGCTCCTGGAACACCGACCTCCCGGCCAACTACCGCGACTGTAAAATCGAGCGGATCATCGTCGAGAATGGCCTGCCGGTGCGCTCGGAGACCTTTGCCAACGGCTGGCGGCAGAGCGGCCAAAAGTGTGGCAATGCCTGGGGCCGCCCCACCGACCTCGTAGCCGCCCCCGACGGCAGCATGTTCGTCTCCGACGGGCACGGGGGGCGGGTCTACCGCATCGTCTACACCGGGAATCCATAGGCGAAACCGGCGTCTCTTAAGGCCCCCAGCCCGGGCTGGGGGCCGTTCCCTTTACCGCCAGCGATTCCGACGGCGGCGCGAAGTTTTACCCTGCCGCTCTCCCGGATTGCCGCTTTGGGGCTGAGGCTTCCGGGACGATCGGGCTTCATGCCTGGGCTGGCCGCCCCTACCTCCCGCGTGGCGGTTCTGGGGTGGGGTTTCGTCCTCGGTCTTTTGCCATTCGCCAAAATACATCCGGCTCATCGTGACTTTGGGGCCGCGGTCGCGGCGCTCCCGACCCTCCGGAGGGCCGACCATGCGGCGTTTTTTCGTACCTTCCATATTCTTCTCCTTCGTACGGCTCGAGGCCGTTGTAGCAGGGCGCAGCTCAGCGAACTCGGCGGGAACCAGCTCGATCTGCCGGGTGGGCAGGTCCACCCTTTGAATCATCACCTCCAACGGATCGCCGATGCGGATGCGCCGCTTGGTGCGGGTGCCGACCAGCGAGAGGGTATCCTCCACGTACTCGTAGTGGTCGTCGAGGAGGCTCGAGGGCCGTATCATCCCCTCCACCCCGTTTTCGAGCGCCACAAACACCCCAAAGCCGGTCACCCCCGAGACCACTCCGGCAAAATGCTCGCCCCGGTGAAGCTCGGCCCAGCGGCACTGGTAGTACTTGGCGAGGTCGCGCTCGGCAGCTTCAGCCGAGCGCTCACGGCTCGAGGTGTGCTCGGCCATGCGGGGGAAGACCTCGCGCCAGCGCTCCACCTTCTCCGGGGTGAGCCTGCGCCGCATCAGGGTCTTGAGCACCCGGTGCACTACCAAGTCGGGGTAGCGGCGGATGGGGCTGGTGAAGTGCAGGTAGTGCTCGGCGGCCAGGCCGAAGTGGCCCAGGTTCTCGTGGGCGTAGCGGGCCAGCTTCAACGAGCGCAGCAGCAACGTCGAGACCACCGGTGCCTCGGGCTTGCCCTCGGCCTGCTTGAGGATGGCCTGCATGGCCTTGGGGCTGGGCTCCATCCCCGGCAACTCGTACCCCAGCTTGGAGAGTTGCGCGGCCAGCTTGGCGTAGGCCATCTCGGTGGGGTCTTCGTGGACCCGGTAGAGGGCCGGTAGCCCCTTATCCGAGAGGTGCTTGGCCACGATCCGGTTCGCTAGCAACATCAGTTCTTCGATGAGGCTGCGGGCGTCGGGCTCGGTCTGGGGAATCAGGTGGATCTCCCCCGCCTCGCCGATGTCCACCTTGACCTCGGTGAAGTGGAAGTCCAGGGCTCCTGCGGCCACCCGCTTGGTCTTGAGCTTGCGGGTCAGCTCGAGGAGGAGGGCCAGGTCGGGCTCGAGCCATTTGAACTCCTCGGGCATTCCTCTACCCTCCGCGAAGGCTTGCACCTGGGGGTAGGTAAGCCGGGCCTTGGAGCGAATGACCCCCTCCCGGAAGCTGTGCCTCAGGACCCGCCCGCCGTCGGTGATTTCTACCAGCACCGAGAGCACCAGCCGGTCCTGGCCCGGTACCAAGGAGCACACCCCGTTAGAGAGCTTCTCCGGGAGCATCGGCAGCACCCGACCCGGCAGGTAGACGCTGGTGCCTCGCTCGTAGGCTTCCTTGTCCAAGGCGCTCCCCTCCCGGACGTAGTGGGAGACATCCGCGATGTGCACCCCGATGCGGTAGCGGTTTCCCTCCAAGCGCTCCACGTGGATGGCGTCGTCAAAGTCTTTAGCGTCAACGCCGTCGATGGTAAAGACATCCTGGGAGCGGAAATCGGCGCGGCGGGCGAGCTCCTCGGGGGGGATGGACTCGGGAATAGCCTCGGCTTCTGCCAGGGTTTCCGGGTCAAACTCCGACTTGAGGTCGTGGTTGACGATCACCGCGCGGGTCTCGCTACCGGGGTCGTCGGCTAGCCCCAGGTATTCGAGGAAGGTCCCGTAGACCTCGCCCCCTCGCCCTTCTGGGTAGTGCAGTTGCACGGCGATTCGCGCGCCTTGCTCGAGGCCGGCCAGCCCTTCGGGCTCGAGCTTGACCTTGCCCGGCAGCCGGGGGTCGTCGGGAAGCACCCAGGCGTAGCCCCGGCGGAACTCGAGCCGGCCGGTGAGCTTGCGGCGCGAGCGCTCGAGCACCTGGGCCACCCTACCCCATGGCCGCCGATCCCGGCCCGGCGGCTGGGGGTAGGCCAGCACCTGGTCACCGTGCCAGGCGCCGCCCAAGAACTCTTTGGGGATGTAGAGGTCGCGCTGCTCGGGAGAGGGCAGCCGGGCCTGGTCAGGAGCTAGCGCATCGGGGATGACGAAGCCAAAGCCCGCCGGGTGCACCTGGAGGCGGCCCACAAAGCCTCCGTTCCTCCGTTTTTGCCCAGCCGGTTTAGCCTCGGGTAAGGCATATAGCCCCCGGCGAGGCTCGATCAGCCTACCCTCCTTTACCAACTCGGCTAGGGCCGACTTGACTTCTTGGCGCTCGAGGCGGAGCATCCGCTGCACCTCGCGCAGGCTGTAGGTCTTGGCTGGGTTCTTGCGCAAATACTCGAGGATACGTTCGGTCATTCAACTCCAAGGCAAAGACGACCTTGCTACTGCACCCGGGGACCAGCAGTTCGCTTCCCTACCCCGTGACTAAAACCCATGGTCCTAGATGGAGACGGATCTGTCTAGTACTGAACTCCCATTTATCCACCCCACCGGCTATTCGCGCACTTCCCCTGGTACGAGGTGTTTCCGGAGCCCGAGCGGCGTGGATCCAGTGCGCAGTGGCGCGGGGGCTGCGCCCGCCGGGGCATCGGCCCACTAAAGAACCCCTTCGAGCGTCGCCTTGGTCGCCTCGAGGCTTTGCTCGAGCGCCTCTACACAGGTGTCAATGTGTTCTTTCTCGACGATCAGCGGAGGCTCGAGGCGGACTACCTTGGGGTTATTGAGGCCAAAGGCGGTAAGGACGCCGCGCGAGGCCAGCTCGGAAACCACCAAGGCCCCGATATCGGCATCGGTGAACTCGAGGCCCACCATCAACCCCCGCCCGCGCACCTCCTCGATGAACTCAGGGTACGCGGAGTGCAGCCCGGAGAGCTTGCTCATGAGGTAGCGGCCCATCTCCTGAGCCCGAAGGGGCAGATCTAGCTCTTGCGTGACCTCGATAGCCGCCAATGCCGCCGCCGCGGCCAGGGGGTTCCCGCCGAAGGTGGAGGAGTGAATGAGGGGCTCTTTCTTGTAGATTTCGCCGATCTCCGGGCGCATGACGGTGGCGGAGATGGGCATCACCCCGCCCCCTAAAGCCTTGGCGCTGGTCAGGATGTCTGGCTCGACCCCCTCCCACTCCACCGCCCACATCTTGCCGGTGCGGCCCAAGCCGGTCTGTATTTCATCGGCGATGAGCAAGACCCCGTGCTTGCGGGCGATGGCCTGTACCTCGCACAAGTAGCCCTGCATGGGCACCCGGATGCCCCCCTCGCCCTGGATGGGCTCGAGGATGATCGCTGCGGTCTCGGGGGTGATGGCCTGGGCCACCGCCTCCGCGTCGCCAAAGGGAACCACCGTCACCCCGGGAACCAAGGGGCGTGCCGGATCCTGATAGTGCGGCTTGGGAGTGACCGAGAGGGCCCCCAGGGTCTTGCCGTGATAGGCGTTTTGGGTGGTGATGAACCCGGTCTTGCCGGTCGCCATCCGGGCGAACTTCAGGGCCGCCTCCACCGCCTCGGTACCGGAGTTCCCAAAAAAGCTCATGGAGAGCGAGCCGGGGGTGATCTCGGCCAGCTTTTCGGCCAGCCGGGCGGTGGGCTCGGAGACCAAGACCCGCACCGACATCGGCATGCGCTCGAGCTGGCGCTTCACCGCCTCCACCACCCGAGGGTGGCGGTGGCCTAGCGACAAGGTCCCATACAGCCCCAAAAAGTCCAGGTAGCGCTTGCCCTCGGTATCCCAGACGTACACTCCCTCGGCGTGGGACTCGACCTTGTCCAACCCGGTAAAGCGGAGCAGCCCGGCCAGGCCGGGGTTGACATGCCTTTCAAAAGCGGCGAACGCGTCCATGCCCTCCAGTCTACCGCCGATCGGAGGGCGGCGAGGGTTCGCAGGGCTCCTTGGGCGCGTCCCCAAATCAACCCGAAAGGCTAGGCTGCCGGGAAAGCGACATGGCGCACGATGTCGAAGGGGAGTGAGAATGGCTGGAAGCGGCCAAAGGGCCCCGTTGACCGACCAGCGAGCCCCGGCATCCCATGCTTGTTGGCCCCCTCTATCTGGCCCGAAGCGATCACCTCTGGCGCCACCTTGCTCAGGGCCGCTTGGCTACGGATCCAGCGTCGGGCAGCAGCGGTTTGTAAAACACCAGGTTCACCGGCAAAAACGAACCCGCAGCCGGGACGAACTCGAGTTCCATCCGTGGGCTCAGAAAAGGCCCATCCAGGTTGCGATAGAAAATCATCGGCAGGTCGCCGCGCAGCAACACTCCGCTTTGCGGCAACGCCACGTAAACCCCGTTGACCCGTATGGCCCCGCTATACATTCCGCCTCGGGGCGCGAAGGCCCCTACCGTCCCGGCGGCATTCTCCACGCGGATGAGGTAGGTCACCCCGTAGTTGCCCGACAAGCGGTAGGCATTGCCGCTTATGGCGTCGCGGCCTTCCAACGCGGGGTCGAGCAGGTTATCGCCTAGCACCAGCCGGCGGGCGGCGCCTGGCTCGAGCCCGGAGAGGTCCAGCCGCAGGCGGCGCACCGCGCCGAGAAATGTGCCCCGGGCATGAACGCCGTCAGGGGCCAGAACCGGCAAAGCCCGCAGGGCATCCAGGGTCGCGGGAGCGCTAAGGTTACTGAAGCTCGAGAACAAAGGCTCCTCGAGCAAGTAAAAGCTCAACTGCACGGCCCCGGTAGCCTCCAAATCGAGTTTGAAGGAAAGCCCTTCCCCCGGAGCCAGTTGGGAGGAAATGTACAGCGGCACCGCCTGACCGGCCTCGAGCACAAACTGCCCGACAGGCTTTGAGGTGAGAAAATCGAGCAGGCTCACCTGGCCCAATAGGGCTACCACCGAGGTCGAGGCGATGCTCCCTTGGCGCAGCAGGCGTACCGTCTGGGGGGAGTTGCCCATATTGGCGGCGACCAAAAGCAACCGGGCTGGCACCCCCAGGCCGTTGGTGTGGTAGGCCATTAGCCGGGCTAAACCCTGGACGGTATCCTCATAGAGCAGCCCCGAGGTAGACACCTTCTCCGGCGAGTTGCTCAACAGCAGCGGGATCGGGTCGTCCTGGCGCTCGGGGGTGAGGACCGGATAGCTCACCACCGAGGCGTCCGGGAAGGTGCGGCCCACCGGGAAATACCGCAGGGCGTAGTCGCGAGGGCTCAGATAGGGCTGGTCGAGCACCTGAATCTGCACGCTGTAGGGCTGGCTGGTCCGGCCCGCGGAGTTGGAGACGGTGAGGGTGAGGGTTTTGGGACCTGGGGTGAAATAGGCCTCCTCGCGCCCGCTCCAGCGGGCATAGATCGGAAGTCCGTCGGGGTCGTAGGAGTAATCGGTGATCTGCACCGGTTCGCCCAATCGGTATTCCAGCTTATCGGTGGCGAAGCGGGCCACCGGCAAGCGCGGGGTGTCGGCCAGGGAGGGGCAGTAGGTGAGGCTCACCAAGCGCTGGGTGGGGTCGAAGCTGACGCGTAACCCCAAAGCGGCCTCGAGCGAGCGGGCCGCCACGTAGAGCACCCCCCCTTCCAGTGCACCCACCTCCTTGAGTTCGAGCTGCTTTCCCTTCAGGCGGGCCAGTTTGAGGCTGGGATAGACCTCGAGCTCTCCTAGCCGCACCCCATCGGATCCGCCCACGGCCTCCAGCGGCAGTTCAAGCAGCCGGGCTAACTCGCGCAAGGGAAGCATCGCCCGCCCCTCCATCAGTCGGGCGGGGGCTAAAACGGCGCTGGGGCTCCCGTTGATAAAAACCGTGCCGGACTCGAGCGGCCAAACAAGCTGGCGGGCTGCTAGATGAACGCCCGCCGAGGAAGCGCTGCTCAGGGCCAACGTAAAAGCCAAAAGTAGAAAAAGTTGCAAAAGTCGTCTCAGGCCCACGGGCTCGAGCATAGCAAAACCGAGCGCCTCGAGCATCCCATCCGCCGCGCCCAACCGTGGGGACCTCCGCTCAGGGTGGGTCTATGCGGTCCGCGAGGCCCTCTCCACTGCTGTTTTGACGTTAGCAAACGTCTGGCCGATGAGCTTCTGGGCCTGGGCATCCAGCACCCGCCCACCCACCGCCGCTATCGGGCCCCGCATCACAGCTTCGCCGCTCCAATCGAGCACGGTGTTGCCCCCCTCCTCCTTGAGGCGGGCGCTGGCCAAGAGGTCTACCACGCTGCCCAAGCCCCCGCCGCTGATTTTTACCCCCATGCGATGATCGGCTGGGTCAGGCTGGAGCTCGATCTTGAACTTGAAGTTGCCCCGCACCGGACCAACCCCTACCCGCACCGTCACGTCCAGGTGGGTAGGATCATGCACCTCCACCGACTGCACGTCGGGTAAACAGGAGGCGACCTTGTGGGGGTCGTTGATAAAAGCCCAGACTTGGTCCAGGGGCAGGGGAATGGTCTCTTGGCCGGTATAAGTCAGTCTCATCTCCGCACCTCTATTTCACAGGTTACGACAACCGACACCGGCGCTCGAGGCGGCGAGCCCCCGGAGCGCCTGCTCTTCGAAAAACCCCAGGCCCCTGAAGATGTTGATATACAGGCTTCAGCTTGGCTTCACCTTATCCCCAAAACTGGGTGGGGTGAACCTTAACGGCGGCACTTGAAGCTGCCGGGGTTGTCCCATCGGCTAGAATGAAGACCTCGATGCGCCTGACCCTTATCTCGCTGTGGTGTTGGTTGACCCTCGCGTCTGCTGGTCCCTCGGCTCCCTTGCCCGACATCCTACCGGCGATACCCGGTGAAACCCAGCCCACTGCCCCCGGAACCCGGCCCGCCCAAGCGCTGCCGCAGCTCGAGCTCACCCCTCCCATCCCCGAGGTGCAAAAGGTCGAGTACGCCTCTAACGGCTTCATCGAGGTAGCCCACGCCTTGGTGCTAATGAGCGACACCCAGCCGGCGTTGATGCTGCGCAAAGCCCAGCAGGTAGTAGCCCAGGTATTCCTTACCCGATCTAGCCTCTCCGAGGTGGATATTTCCCTGTACCGGCGGGACGAGTACGCCGGGTTCGGCGGCCCCCTGCCGCGCCTGACGGCCTCGGTGCCGCGGGCCCGGCTAGACGCTTTCGAGCGCCTTACCCCGGCCAACCTAAAGAACTACGATCGCCTTTGGCTCAACCCCCGCGACCAGATCTATGGGCCTTTCCGCACCCCCACCGATGAGCTCGAGAGCAGCCTACAGTTTCAAGGTTCATCCGTACAGCTCAAAGCCCAGCGCCTGGAGCAGGCTGCGGCCGCGCTCCAGGGTGGGGTGGTAGGGAACCGCCTCTATCACGGCAACCCCGCTCTGGCCTTGGCCGCCCTCACCTTCGACGATGCCCCCCATCCGCTGTATGCTCCGCTGCTTTTAGACACCTTGCGGCGGGCTGGGGTCAAGGCCACCTTCTTCTGTATTGGGCGCAATGCCCTGGCTTACCCCTACTTTGTGCGGGATATGGTCCGGGATGGCCATGAGATCGGCAACCATACCTTTCACCATGTCCGCCTCAACACCCTAGATAAGTCCATGGTGCTCCAGGAAATCCAGGCGGCCAACCAGGTGCTCGAGCGCATCACGGGGCGTCCGATACATTATTTTCGCCCTCCCGGCGGGCGTTTTTCGCCTACGGTGCTCGAGGCGGTACGCGAGCTGAACATGACCATAGTTTTCTGGACCGACGACCCCGGCGACTTCCAAAATCTGCCCAGCGCCACCCTCGAAAACCGCCTGGAGCGCAAATTACGCCAGGGGGGGATCGTCTTGCTGCACGACAACGTACTCTCGAGCATCGAGATCCTGCCGGATTTCCTGCGCCTCGCTGAGCGGCGGGGCATCCGACTGGGCACGGTGGAGGAGCTGGTCCAAAGCCACCTGAGCAAAACCCCCGCCGAGGGTTTAGCCAACCGCAAATAGTGTTCGGGCTAACCTTGGCTTTCCCCCGCCGGGTTCACACTCCATTCATCGCCCGAGCTTTAGCTACGGGGACTGGAGTATGGCAGTCGTGCGGGATAACCCACCAGGCGAGGGCCAGCAAGCCAACATCTCGATTCCCTTGAGCAAAACCGCTGGACGTTTGCGATCGTTGGACGTGTTCCGTGGCCTCACCATCCTGCTGATGCTGTTGGTGAACAACGTCGCGCTCGACGCTAAAACCCCGTACTTGCTCACCCATGCCCCCTGGAACGGCGGGGTCTATCTGGCGGATTTGGTCTTCCCCTGGTTCTTGCTGGCGATGGGGGTGGCCATTCCCTTTGCCGCCGCGAGCTTCCGTAAAAAGAGGCTTCCGGGCTGGCGCTACGACCTCAAAGTCATCCAGCGGAGCACCTTGCTCTTTGGGTTAGGCCTGCTGATCGTGAGCAGCATCGCCCGGCACCCCGTGTTTGCCCTGGACGTGCTCCAACTCATCGCCCTGGCTTATTTGGTGGCGGCTTTGTTGTATGACCTTCCCGCCCATCGCCGGGCGATGATCGCAGGGTTTTTCTTGGTGGCCTACTGGGCCGCCATCCGTTACCTGCCGGTACCAGGGGTAGGACGGGCCATTTTCGAGGAAGACCAAAACCTGATCCTTCACTTCAACAACACCTTTTTAAACGCCGTCAACCTGCGGGGGTTGCTCTCGGCGATTCCCACTTCGGCGTTGGTGCTGCTGGGCAGCCTGGTCGGGGACTTGTTTCGCCTCGAGCTTCCCCCGTTGCGCCGCTCGGCCTGGCTTCTGCTCACCGGCTTCGGCTTCACCGCTTTGGGGATGCTGTGGAACCTCAGCCTGCCCTACAACAAAACCTTCTGGACTCCCTCCTACATCCTGCTCACGGCGGGCCTAGGCACGGTCTTGCTAGGAGCCTTTCACTACCTCGTGGATGCTCGAGGCCTGGGGTTACCGCGCGCGAGGTGGGGTTGGGCTTTCCCTCTTATGGTGTTGGGCTCAAACCCCCTCTTCGCCTACGTGGTACCGATTTTGGTCAAGGTCTGGCTGCTGCAAGGGATCGAGGTGAACGGGGTCTCGATCCAGCAAAATATCCTTAACTTCTGGCGGCGCCTAGCCGGAAGTTACGGCGGGGGCTGGCTGTACACGCTCAGCTACATCGCCTGCTGGTGGCTGGTGCTGTGGGTGCTGTACCGGCGGAGGATATTCCTGCGGGTGTGAGCCCAGCCGCCTATGGCCGACGCTTCATGTCGGGTTCACCACCTCCTCCTACCCTTGGCCTTGGAGGTAGTAGATGAAAAAAGCACTCTGGCTCGTCTTGGCAGCCCTCCCTCTGGCCTTCGCCGCAGCCCCCGCCCCCAGCAAGGGCTCTACGCAGAGCAAGCCCGCCGTGACCCAAGTGGTCAAGAAGGGCCTCAAGAAAACCGTCCACAAGGTGAAGCGGCGGAAGGTTGTACGCCACGTCAGGCACGTCACCAAAAAGGCCAGCCCCCACAAGGTCAAGCCGGTCAAAAAACCCTAATCCTTACCTCCGCAACCCCGCTCTCCTCTTGCAGGCCCCGGCTCCTTCAGGCCGGGGTCAAATCGTCAACAAAAACCCTTAGGCTAAAGGAGAAATGCGTGTGCTGTTGGTAGAAGACGATCCAAGCCTGGGCCAGACCTTGCAGGAAAGCCTGGCGGCGCAGGGATTCAAGCCACGCCTGGCCACCTCGGCGGAGGCCGCCTGGGAAGCCCTGTGGCAGGAAGCGGTAGACCTTGTCGTGCTAGACGTCATGCTTCCGGAAGGTGAGGAGGCCGGGTTTGAGCTGGCGCGGGGGTTGCGTGAGGCGGGGTTTCGTCAGCCCATCCTGTTCCTCACCGCCCGCGAGGCCTTGCCGGATCGGGTGCGGGGCCTCGAGGTGGGCGACGACTACCTGGCCAAGCCCTTCGCCCTGGCCGAGCTGGTGGCCCGCCTACGGGCTTTGGCCCGGCGCGGCGAGGTGCGGCCCAAGGTAGTCCAGGTTGGGCCGCTCGAGGTCGCCCTGGAGCGGCGGGAGGTGCGCTACCGGGGGCAGATGGTCCGGCTCACCGCCAAGGAGTACCAGGTGCTCGAGCTGTTTGTAATCAACCCCGGGCGGATCTTCACCCGTGAGGAGGTGCTCGAGCGGGTCTGGGGCCCGGGGTTCGAGTCCGATTCCAACCTCATCGACGTGTACATCAAAAACCTGCGCAAAAAGCTCTATGATCACGTCATCGAGACCGTACGAGGGCTGGGGTACCGCTTCGCTGAGGCGTAGTTTCGCCGAGCGAAGCGAGGGGTGGCGTAGTTTCGCCGAGCGAGACGCTTCTTTCGCCGCCGGTAGGCGGGGTAGCGAGACGCTTGTTTCGGCGCAAGCCGTGGGGTGGCGTAGTTTCGCCGAGCGGGCCGGGGGGTTCGATCCTTCATGACCCTCCGCGTCCGACTGGCCCTCATCACCTCCGGGCTCACCCTGTTGGGGCTCGTCCTGGGGCTTTCCATTACCTACGAGGGGCTCGAGCGCAGCCGCCTGGCCGACCTCGACCAGGAGCTCAAGCTACAGGCCGAGCTGATCCTGGAAAAAGGCCTAGCCAGCCCGCAGCACCAAATTCCCTCAGAGATCGAGGACGAACTCCTTCAGGAGAGCGGGCTGAGTTCGGCCCAACTGTACCGAGGCCGGCAGAAGATCTGGGAGGGGGGTGCGGTGCAGCTAGACCAACCCCTTGACGCCTCCCGCCTGGGCCGAAGCGGGATCTCCGAATCCCAGGGTTGGCGGGTCTACACCCTCAGCCGACAGGGCCTCAGCGTGCAGGTGGGGCAGCCCCTGCTGCCCTTGCGCGAGACCCTCACCCGCTACGTGGAGGTGGCGGTTCCGCTGGCCGTGCTGCTGGCCCTGCTTTCAGGCGGGTTGGCCTTCGCTGCGGTGGGGCTGGCGGTACGTCCGCTCGAGCGCCTTACCCAGGCCGCTCGAGGCTTCGGCAGCGGCGGCGAGGTCCCGCCCATCCAGGGCAAGGACGAGGCCGCCACGCTGGCCAAGGCTTTTGCCGGATTGCTGGGCGACCTGAGGGCACAGCGCGAGTGGGAGCAGCGCTTTCTGGCCTATGCCGCCCACGAGCTGCGCACCCCGCTCTCGGCGTTTAGGGCCAGCCTGGAGGCAGCCCGTATCCGGGGGCGGCTCGAGGCCGAGCAGCTCTTTCGGCTACACCGCGAAGCCCTGCGGCTCGAGACCCTAGCCCAGAACCTGCTGGCCCTCTCGCGCGCCGAAGCGGGCGAAGTGCGCGGACAACCCCTAGACCTGGCCGACCTGGTCTCGGAAGCCTTCGACCGCTTCCAGCCGCTTGCCCTCGAGCGCAGGCTCGAGCTGGACCTCGAGGCGGATTCGGCCCCCACCCATGCCGATCCTCAGCTTTTGGAACAGGCCCTCAATAACCTGGTGGCCAATGCCCTGCGCTACACCCCTTCGGGCAGGGTCACGCTGAAAAGCGGCCAGGAAGACGGGCAGGCTTACCTCGAGGTAGCGGACACCGGCCCCGGCTTCCCTATCCACGCTGCGGAGGGCCTGGGTCTGCGGGTGGTGCGGGCGGTGGTAGCGGCCCACCACGGGAGGGCCGAGTTCGAGAGCAGGCAGGGGGCGAGGGTACGGTTGTGGTTTCCCAGCCTGCGGCTCTAATCTTTCGTAACCTGCCCCCGAAAGGCGGGGCCACCCCGTGAGGTAAAGTATCGCTGTGATCGAATCTTCTCCTCTCCCGGTGCAAGTGCCCACCAGCGACGTCGCCATCCGGCTGGAGGGGGTTAGGGTGCGCTTTGACGGCCAGGAGGTGCTCAAGGGGGTTGACCTGGAGGTCAGGAAGGGGGAATTCATCGCCATCATCGGGCCCTCGGGTGGGGGCAAGAGCACCCTGCTGCGGGTGATTGCCGGGTTGCAGAAAGCCCAGGGATCGGTCAGCGTGGTGGGACAACCCGCGATGGTCTTCCAGGACTACCGCCTGCTCCCCTGGCGCACCGTGGAGGGGAATATCCGTCTGCCCATCGAGCTCACCGGGCGGGGTAAGGTCGAGACCTACCTGGGGATGCGTAAGGTGAAGCACCTGTATCCCCACCAGCTCTCGGGCGGAATGAAGGCCCGCGTGGCCATCGCCCGCGCGCTGGCGCAAGACGCCGAGGTGCTGCTGATGGACGAGCCTTTCGCGGCCCTCGACGCCTTGGTGCGTGAGCGCTTCAACCTGGAGCTCAAAAGCCTGCACGCCCGCACCGGCAAGACCATCGTCTTCGTCACCCACTCCATCCGCGAGGCGGTGTACCTAGCCGACCGGGTGGTGGTGCTCAAGGACGGGCGGGTTGACACCGTGCTGGACACCTCCGGCGAGGGACGTCTTACCGCTTTCACCGATGGGCTCGAGGCCCTCCTGCGCGAGCGGCTGGGCATCGCCGACTCCACCCACGTCGAACCTCCGCCCAAACCCCTGCGCCCCCCCTGGGAACTCCTCGGGACGCTGGGCCTGGCCGGGCTCTTGCTCCTGAGCTGGGCCTGGCTCTCGGCCCGCATTCCTCTCTTCTTCCCCTCGCCCTTTGCGGTGTGGCAGGCCGCGGTGCACAACGCTCCCCAACTGGCCCAAAGCGCCTTGGCCACGCTCCAGGTCGCCTTGCTGGGGGTGCTGTGCGCGCTGGGGATCGGCACCCCTATCGGTTACCTGATGGGGCGCATCCGAGCCCTCGAGCGGCTCCTCTCGCCTTTTATCGTGGCGTTACAGGCCATCCCCACGGTGATCGTGGCCCCCCTCCTGGTGATCTGGTTCGGCTTCAGCCTCGAGGCCAAGCTCATCACCACCACCCTCATCTCGATCTTCCCGGTGATGGTCTCGACCATGGTCGGGGTGCGGGAGGTAGACCGGATCTACCGCGAGGTGTTTCAGACCATCGGGGCCAGCCCCTGGGGGGTGTTTACCAAGCTCGAGGTGCCCGGCGCGCTGCCGGTGGTGCTGGGAGGGCTACGCCTTACGGTCTCGCTGGCCCTGATCGGCGCGGTGGTCGCCGACTTCACCTTCCAAGGCCAGGGCCTGGGGGCTTTCGCCAACACCGAGCGGCTTTCCTTCCGCTATGCGAGCGCCTTCGCTGCGGTAGGGGTCAACGTGGTCCTGGGCATCGCGCTGTACGGGTTGGTGACGCTGCTGGAGTACTGGGTGTTGCGCTACCGCAGGCGGTGATAGCCGAACGCGGGTCCTACGCCGAAGGCAAGACGCCCCGGAGCCTCGAGCTGATAGCTGACCGCCCCGCACACTGCGCCCCTACTCGGCTCGCTGCAGCAAATTGTAGGCGAACTCTTCCATCAGCTCCGGGCGCTGTTCGGCTAGTTCCCAGAGAAGCTCTAGCAAATCCTCATCGGGAAGCTCTTGCAGGGCCAACTGCCCGGGGTCTGTAGTCTTTTTCCGCTTGCGCTTGGCCTGGAAGAGTTCGGGGGCTTCCTGGATCGCGTAGGCCACCGCCACCACGTGCTTGCACACCGGACCCCAAGCATAGGGGCAGGTACAGCCCCAGTCCTGCTTCTTTAGGTCGATCCAGGTGCGGTAGGGGTAGGGCGCGCTGCCCTGCACGCGGGCGCTGTAGCGCTGGCCCTGCCGGGTGCCCTCGAGCACCCTCCCTTGGCCGAACAGGGCGTAGCCCCGCTCCTGCACCTCGAGGGTCGCCAATGCTACGATCTCCCCTGGGTCAAACCCGGCCAATGCCCCTCCATCATAGCCAGGCCACTTTTCATCCACCAAGGGGTGTGGTTAAACTGTCTGCGGGTCGCCAGACCCATTCCTTCAGGGCGGAGTGCAAGTCTCCACCGGCGGTACAGCCCGCGAAGCCTGGAAATCTGTACCACATCCAGGCCCGATTCGGTGAAACTCCGAAGCCGACCGTGACAGTCGGGATGGGAGAAGGAGTGAAGCTCGGGTCACCTGGCTCGAGCGCAAGGCATGTCCAATACCTCATAACCCACCCCCTACAGCGCATGGCTCACGGCAGCGTCGGTCGGTTCGTGCCCGACCGGGTTCCGCTTTGGGTTGCACGGCTGAGGTGAGGTTTGCTCGAGATGAAACAGTGGGTCTTCCTGGTCTTGGCATTGGTCTTTTCGTTGGCGCAGGCCGAAAAGGTGCGGGTGGGGTTGGGCTATGTGCCCGACGTGCAGTTCGCCCCCTTTTACGCGGGGGTGGTAGAGGGCATTTATGCCAAGCGGGGCCTCGAGGTCGAGTTCCAGCACGGCTTTGCCAGCGAACTCTACCCCCTGCTCGCCCAGGGCAAGCTGGACTTCGTGGTCGCCGACGCCGAGGACGTGATCGCGCTGCGGGCGCAGGGCCTCCCGCTGAAATACGTCATGGCGCTGTACCAGTCGGTGCCCAACGCCCTGTTCTCGCTGGCCGAGAAGAACATCCGGTCGGTGCGCGACCTCAAGGGCAAGACCATCGGCATGCCGGGGATGTTCGGGGTCTCGCTGACCTCGCTCCAGGCCATCCTGCGGGCAGCCGGGCTCAAAGAGTCCGACGTCAAGATCGTCACCATCGGCTTCACCCAGGCCGAGGCCATCGTGCAGGGGCGGGTGGACGTGGCCATGGGCTTCATCAATAACGAGCCGGTCTTCCTGCAGCGCCAGGGGGTCAAGCTCAACGTGATCCCCGCCGGCCCCTACAACCGCTCGCCGGGCAACGGGGTCATCAGCACCGACAAGGTGCTCGAGAACGCCGACCTCGCCCGCCGCTTCCTCGGCGCCTCGCAGGAGGCGGTGGCCTTCACCCTCGCCCACCCGCGCCAAGCTTTTGAAGACGCCAAGAAATACGTACAGAACCTTGACGAGGCGCGCTACGCGGTGCTCATGGCCTCCATTCGGCTGTACGAGTCCCCCTACACCCGCCAGCATGGGCTGGGCTTTTCCAACCCCCAAGGCTGGATCAGCAGCTATACCCTGCTGAAGCAAACCGGGCGGGTCAAGACCGAGCTGCCGGTGACGGCCTTCTACAC
This sequence comes from Meiothermus sp. Pnk-1, assembly GCF_003226535.1. Classification (NCBI taxonomy): domain Bacteria; kingdom Thermotogati; phylum Deinococcota; class Deinococci; order Thermales; family Thermaceae; genus Meiothermus; species Meiothermus sp. Pnk-1. The sequence goes on from NZ_QKOB01000003.1 coordinate 354,994, forward strand.
CAACGAGTTTCTCACCCCCAAGGTGCAGGCCCATTTACCCTAGGGCAGCGGGGTGGGAGAGTATAGCTCGTTTTTCCGCACAAAGGCCAGCATAAAACGCGAGAGCAACTCCATCTGACTGCCGTGGGCGCGGGTGGCCTCGAGCTTGGTCTGCTCCTCCTCTGAGTCTAGGTCCAGCCGCTCCCACGGCAGCCCCCGGCCTCGGGGTGGGGGCTCGAGCGGCAGGGCCGGGTGCAGCCCCTTGGGCAAAGGCCACTCCAGCCCCCCGTGGACGATCCAGTAGCGCAGCCGCTCCAGCTCACCCCGCCGCCCCAGTACCCGGATGGCTACCTCGCCGACCGCGCGGTGATCGGGGTGGGCGTCTTTGGGGCTAGGGGCCAGGACCAGGGTCGGCCTCACCGCATTTAGCACCTGCTCGAAGTCGTACTCGAGGTTTTGCCCGGTGTAGGCCGCACCAGGAGATAGGGCTTGGGCATAGGGCACCGCGTCCACGCCGGTAAGCCGCGAGCGATAGCGCCGAGAGGGGTGGGCGACCATCTGCCCTAGCCCCCGGTCGGGGTAGCCCAGAAAGTACAGGTTGGCCTCGGGAATCCCCAGGATTCCGGCGGCTTTGCGCGCCTCGAGGATGCGGCGGTTGCCCAGCTCGAGCGAGGCTCGCCCCCGGGGCCGCAGGGTGCGCTCGGTTAGGGTCGCGGCCCACTCGAAGCCGTCCCCGCTGGTAAACCAGACCACATAGACCTGGCCGCCCGCCCGGAGCACCTGCTGGATGGCTCCCGCACAGCACAGCGTCTCGTCATCGGGGTGGGGCGAGAGCACCAGCAAGCGCTCCTGACCGAAGGAGAGGGTAGGGAGGCGGGCCACCTGGGGCATGTACCACAGCCGGTAGCCCACCGCGACGAGACCCGGCGCGTTGATCGCGAGGAATAGAACGGCCACCGCGGCTAGGGCCAGATAGCGTTTTTTGAAGCGACGAGGGGCAACCGATAGACGCATCTATCCCATGATCTCGCAAAATCGCCCGGCGAGTAAGGCCCGGTATCATGGAAAAGCCGTGGCCACACCCCGCCGATCGCTCACCATCCGCCCGGCGCGGCCCAGCGACCTCGAGGCCCTGGGCCAAATCGCCTATGCGACCGGGTTTTTCGGCGACTCGGCAGCGGTCTATTTCCCCAGCCCGCCCCTCTTTCGCGACCTGTGGATCAAGCCCTATCTGAACGGGGTCGGGGCCTGCAATTTCGTGGCCGAGCTCGAGGGAGAAATCGTCGGCTATATCGTCGGCGCCCCCGATGAACGGGCTTACCAACGGTACTTTCTGCGATCAGCTTGGGAAATCCTGAGGAAAATCCTCAGCGGAGGGTACCCTGGCTTGCTCAAAAGCGCCCTCTACCTGCTCCGTGCCGCCCGCTACGGCAGCCGCCAGGCCCCTATCGAGCGCTACCCGGCCCACCTGCACATCAACCTGCTCCCGCAGGCGCGGGGGTTGGGAGCGGGGCAGAAGTTGTTGGAGGCCCACCTGGACTGCCTGAGGGCTCGGGGCATCGCTGGGGTTCAGCTTTCCACTACCCAGGAGAACCAGGCGGCTTTGGGGCTTTATCGAAAGCTCGGCTTCGAAGTCTACATCCAGTGGCAAAGCCCCCTGTGGAAACCCTGGCTGGGGCGGGAGGCCGTCCATCTAGTCATGGTCAAGGACCTGTCGTAAAAAGGCCCGACTGTCGTGCGCTGTACGCGGGTAAACCTTGTTACCCCTCAGTGCCTAAGCAAGAACCACACCACCACGATCACAATCAGCCAAACCCACCAGCGCTGGCCCAGGTTCCCTAGGGGCCGAGGGGCCTGAGGGGAGGAACGGCTGGGGCTTGCGCCTCCCCCCAAAAACATCAACCGCTGCGCTCGCTTGATGTGGTAGACCGATTTATCCAGCTGACCCTTCTTACGGTAAGCCGCTCCCAGATTGTGGTGAGCGTGCGCGTAGTCCTCGCGCTGTTTGAGAACCTCCTGGTAAATGCGGATCGCCTCGTCTACCTGCCCGGCCTCGAGCGCCAGATTCCCCAGGTTGGTCCTGGCCCGGTAATGGCCCGCATCGCGGCGCAAAGCCTCCTCGAAAGCAGCCCTGGCTCCGGCTCGATCCTCCGCGCGGATCCGCAACACCCCCAGCACCGCCCAAGCCTCCGCGCCCAGGTGGGGATCATCGGTATAGGGTTGGATCAGGGCGGGGTCGTCCCCTTCGAAGGCCTCGAGCGCCCGCCGCACCTCCTCTAGGTCAAGGTAGGGGGTCAGCCCATCCGCCTCTCGCCCGAGGATCTTCCGCGCCTGGGCGTACTGCTTTTCCCGCAAGGCGTCGCGCAGCTCCAGCAAAGCCTCGAAGCTGGCCACCTCCTGGGCGCTTCCCTCGCCCGCCCGCAACCGCAGACGGGCTTCCTCGTAACGTCCGGCTTTCAACAACTCCTCAACCATGAGCCACCAGGCTACGGTACAGCTCGAGGTACTCCGCGGCGGGTTTCTCCCAAGAGAAATCCTGCCGCATCCCGTTCAAGGCCACCTGTTTACGGTCAGGATGCTTGAGGAACTCGCTCACCCCCCACCACACCCCCCCGGCGTCCATGCTCTCGAAGAGAAAGCCCGTCTCCCAGTGCCGCACGGTGTCGATCAGCCCCCCCACCGCCCGGGCGATGGGCGGGGTACCGTAGCGCATGGCGATCATCTGGGCCAGGCCGCAGGGTTCGAAGCGGGAGGGCATAAGGAATCCGTCACACCCAGCGTAGATGCGGTGGGCCAGGGGCTCGTTATAGCCCTGCACGTAAGTGATACGGCCTGGATGGTGGTCGGCCACCCAGGCAAAGCTGCGCTCGAGGTCGGGATCTCCGCTCCCTAGCACCACGAGGTTTACCCCCAGCTCCATCAACCCCGCCACCGCCTCGAGGATCAGGTCTATGCCCTTTTGGTAGGCAAAGCGCGAAACTACTCCAAGGGTGGGACGGTCTTCCAGGCCGAACTCTGCCAGCAGCTCGGCGCGGGTGCGGTACTTGCCCGAGAGGTCCTCCGCCGAGTAGCGATGCTTTAGGTAACGGTCGGTGGCCGGGTTCCAGTACTCGGTATCGAGCCCGTTGAGGATACCCCGTAGCTTCCACCCCAGCCCGCGCAGCACCCCGTCCAGGCTCTCCCCCCCCTCCGGGGTGGTGATCTCCCAGGCGTAGCGGGGGGAGACGGTGGTTACGGCATCCGCGTTCACGATGCCGCACTTCATCAGGTTGATACCGCCACGGTGCTCGAAGCCTCCACCATAGTAGGTCTCACCAGGAAGGCCGGTCCAGGCATAGAAGTCCTGCGGGTTCCAGGTACCCTGGTAGGCCAGGTTGTGGATGGTATAGACGGTACGGCCCGAAAACCAGCCGAGGTTGCGCAAGAGCGGGAGCAGCGCGGCCTGCCAGTCATGGCAGTGCACCAGATCAAAATCCCTGACCAGTTCGGCCACCGCCATCTGAAAGCGTACAAAGCGACGAAAATCGTCGTCGTAACCGTAGGGCCTGTCGCGGGCAAAGTCCGGTAGGCCCACCAGCACGTAACGTATCCCGCCGTGCTCCAAGTGGCCGATCCCAAACTGCTCGCGCCCCCCCGCGAAGTGAAAATGGCCCTCACCCACGTAGTAGCCGTTAATACCCCAGTACCAGGGGATGAAGAGCGTCACCTCGAGCCCACGCTTCTTCAGGGCCTGCGGCAAGCTGCCTACCACATCGGCCAACCCGCCCACCTTGGCGAAGGGGAAGGCTTCGGAGGCCACAAAAGCTACACGCATGAGTACCCTTGCCTAGTATTGCACGCTTTGGAGAAAAACCTCCGCACCTTGCCGAAGTGCGGAGGGGAAATCGAGGGCTACTTGGCCGCGCCAACGGCAACCGACTTGAGGACAACTCCGGGGAAGGTCCCGTCTTTGAGCTGGATGATGAAGTAACGCGCCAAAGTACGGTCCCCCTTGGCGTCGAAGGCGATCTCGCCGGTGGCCCCGTTGAGCTTGACCTTGCTTATGGCCTGCACCACCTGCTCGCGGCTGGGCTTCTGCCCGCCATTGGCCCGGATGGCAGCCTCGAGCCCGGCGATAATCACCTGCGCCGAATCATAGCCGAAGAGCGCGAAGGGCTCGGGTTCCTTGCCGAACTTAGCCTTGTAGGCCTCCACGAAGGGCTTGGCGCTGGGATATTGGCTAGCCGGTCCGGCGGGCGAGGTGTAGTAGATCCCCTTGGTGGCCGCCCCGGCCAGGCGGACGAACTCGGAGTTGTCGAAGCCGTCCGGCCCCATAAACAGCGCCGTCACCCCGCGCTGGCGCATCTGGGTGAGCAAGGGTGCAGCCCGGTCGTGGTAGCCACCGAAGTAGACCAAGTCCGGTTTGGCCGCCTGCATCTGCGCCACCAGGGGCTGGAAGTTGACCTTCTCTTCCGTACCCACTACCGCGATCACCTGGGCCCCCAGCGCCTTGGCCCGCTCCGCAAAAGCCTGGGCCACCCCCTGGCCGTAGGCCCCTTTGTCGTGAACTACGAAAACCCGCTTGACCCCGAGGGTCTTGACTGCGTACTCTGCCCCCGCAGGCCCCTGCACGTCGTCGCGCCCGTAGACCCGGAAGACGTTTTTGAGGCCGCGCTCGGTGAGGGTAGGGTTGGAGGCTACCGGGACCACCATGGCCAGATTCCCCTCCTTAAAGGCCACTGAGGCCGGAATGGCCGTCCCCGAGGTCAGCGGCCCCACCACCCCCAGCACATCGGGGTCATTGATGAGCCGGCGGGCCACCGCCACCGAGGTATCGGGGTTAGCCTGGTCATCCTGAACGGAGAGCTCGAGCTTGAAACCCAGCTTGGCGAAGCGCGCCTGGGCTTGCTCTACTGCGATCTGGGCCCCGTTCTTGGCGGGTTCTCCGTAAGGGGCCAGCTCCCCCGAGAGGGGGGAGACGAAGCCGATCTTGAGGGTGGTTTGGGCCAGCGCTGATCCCAACAACGCCATCCCCGTCACCAGCAATGCCTTGCTTTTGTTCATGTGGATTCCTCCTTGGGTCCGCCAGGTTGGGGAGAAGCCCCTTGCCCTCAACCTATAAACCCTTCTGGCGCGGTGATCAAACCGTGCTTTTCCAAGATGCCGGAAGTTACCCGCAGCAGCCACGGATGAGGTTACGTTTTAAGGGTCCTTTCCGCCCATACCTCGCCCCTCAGGGGGATCCCCCGGGCACTCTGGATGGCCTCGAGGCTGGGATACACGTAGACCCATACCCAGATCGCCCCCGATTGGGTACGGGCAACGGCGGGGATGCGCCGGTATTCTTGCCCCTCATCCTCGAGCGCATCGAGCACGGTGAGGGCGAACTCGAGATCCTGGAAGCGCTGCACCTCGCCCTGCACCCGGCCTTCCCCCGGGACGATGGCCGGGTAGCCGTAGGGCCGGGGCCCCTGCTGAGGGATGTGAAAGAGTCGAAAACCCTCGAGCCAGCCCGGCTCTGAGCACAACCAACCCGCCCGTTGGGCGAGCTCGAAGTTGCGCTCCCCCCGCTTGAGGGTCCCGTAGGCGAAGACCGCAGCAGGCACAGCATCATCGGGCACAGACATGGGCTCAAGCTTACCGCTGAGCGCCTCCCGTTTCCAGCTATCTGCACCCTAGGCTAGCGCCCCAGGAGCAGCACCACCACCGGGTACTCGCCCTCGGGCAAGGCTAGGAGCTTACGCACTTGTTCGTCATAAAAGGTCTCGGCAGGGTAGGCCATCAGGCCCAGCGAGGTGGCCGCCAACATCACCAGGCTCACCGCGTAGCCGGGCTCGAGGAGGCCGTACTTGTACCCGCGCAACCCAAACACCGCCTCGCTGCGCTCGGGAACCGCCGTGAACACTAGCAAGGCGGCGGAGTTCTCCACGGCTTCCAGATCCATCAGGGCCATGCGCCAAGCCTGCATCTCCACCTTGGTGGAGAGTTGCTCGAGCTGGTGCTGTTTGGCCGCGTAGTGGTAGGTGCCGGGAAAGGTATCTTGCAAGCGGTGGGCCACCACGTAAACCTCGAGCGGGTAAGCGTTCCCCGCCGAGGGGTAGCCACGCCCCCCTCGCCGCATGGCCAGCGGGAAAAGGGCCTGGGAGAGCTCGGCTTGGGTGATGCTAGCCCCTACCCGAGGCTGGGTCGGGACCAAGCGCGAGAGCACCCGCCACACCGGGGGCCCGCCGTCCTTGGCAGGTTCGGGAAGCTCCACCGACTCAAGCGGGTTGGCGTACACCTTGGCCGCCGGAACCCGCTTTCCCGGCAGATTATCTCCGGGGAAGAGGCGGGTGAGGCGATAGAACAGCTTGCCAGGGTGCTTATCCATAAGTAGAGCCAAACGCCGACGGCCGATAGCTGGACGGAGAAGATTCTAACCGAAGTCGGGCATCGGTGTTAGACAAGTTAAGAAAAGGAGGCGCCGACCGCAAAGCGCGGTGGAGCGGGCCAAGCGGGTTACCAGACCGCTCGGCGATCCGACGGGAGCGCCCCGCTAAAAACGATAGCTCTTGGGCACCACCACCACCCCCGAAGGGGTCACGATGAAGCCTCGGGCGCGGTCGGCCTCGAGGTCAAAGCCGATTTCGGTATGGGGAGGAATCCGCACGTTTTTGTCCACGATCACGTTCTTGAGTTTGGCGTAGCGGCCCACCTCGACATGATCGAACAGCACCGAGCGCTCTACCAGGGCGTAGGAATTGACCCGTACCCGGCGGAAGAGTACCGAGGAGCGCACCGTCCCACCCGAGATGATCACCCCGCCCGCCAGAAGGCTGTTGAAAGCCTGGCCGACGCGGTTCCCAGCCTCATGGACAAATTTGGCGGGAGGGCTGTTGTAGTTGGCCGCCCGCAGGGGCCACTCCTCGTTGTACAGGTCGAACTCCGGGGTGACGGCGACCAAGTCCATGCTGGCCTCAAAGTAAGCATCCAGGGTCCCCACGTCGCGCCAGTAGGTGTTGGGGCCACTCTGCCCGGGGATGGGGTTGCGCTTGAAGTCGTAGACCTGGATGCGGTACCCCTCTTTGAGCGCCCGGGGAATCACGTCCTTGCCGAAGTCGTGGGAGGAGTTGTTGTCGCGGGCGTCGTGCTCGAGGAGTTCCACCAAGGCCTCGGTGCGGAAGAGGTAGTTGCCCATCGAGACGAGGGCCATATCCGGGCGACCGGGGATAGGCTTGGGCTCCTTGGGTTTCTCCTCGAAATCGAGCAGCCGCCACTGGTCATCCACCTGGAGTACCCCAAAGCGGCTAGCCTCGGCCACCGGCACCGAATAGGCGGCGATGGTGATGTCGGCCCGGTTGTCGAGGTGGTAGTCGAGCATGTGGGCCACGTTCATCTTGAAGATATGGTCGCCACCGAAAACAGCCACCGTCTCCGGGCGGTTGTTGAAGATGAGGTGCAGGTTCTGGTAGATAGCATCGGCCGTGCCGCGGTACCAGGCCGCTCCTAGCTCCTCGTAGCGGTACATCTGGGCCGGGACCAGCAGCACGAAGTGGTCGTCCAAAAAAGCCCCAAAGCGCCAGTTGCGCTGGATGTGCTCGGTGAGCGATTGGGCCTTGAACTGGGTCAGCACGTAGATGGCATAGATGCGCGAGTTGATGAAGTTGTTGAGTACGAAGTCAATGATGCGATAGCGCGCTCCAAAAGGCACGGCGGGCTTGGCGCGTTTGGCGGTGAGGGGGTACAGACGGCTACCCTGGCCCCCTGCGAGGATCATCCCTAGCACTTTCAAGCTCATAGTCACTCCTTAGAAGCCTCAGCCAGCGGTGCGAAGTCAACCTACGGCAAACCCTAACGGTGCAGACACCCACGGGCCAATACCTGGGGCTGGTTTGTACCTCCAGCATACCCAAAGAATGCCCAAACTTGCAGATTGCGATCATGCCCGGTCCACGCTCCCGGCGTCGGCCTACCCACCGGATACCTCCTCGGCTCGAGGGCCTCCAGGGCCATGGGGTAATTTAGAGAACGTGCGACTCTCTTACGACCTCCTTGAGTGGCGTACCTTTCCCCAAGACCCCGAAGCCTCCCTCCCGGAGGGTTCAAGCGAGAGCTTTTACGGCCAGGAACGGGCCAGAGAAGCCTTGGAGGCCGCTTTGCGCACCGGTGGGCACGGCTATTTGGTGGGGCCGCCTGGGCTGGGGAAAAAAGCCGCCCTGTTCGACTTCCTCAAGCATCACCCCCCCCGCACCCCGCCCCCCGATCAGCTCTACTTGCCGCTTTCCCCCTCGTTGGTCCTAGGTGTCCTTCTCCCGGCAGGGCAGGGTTGGGAGTTGCAGCGGGCGGCCTCGAGCTTTCTGGCCGAGCGCCAGTTGATCCAGGGCTACTTGGAGCAGATGCCTTTCTTGCAGGAAAAGTACCAGCTCGAGGCCCAGTTCAACGCCCAGCAGCGCGCTTTGCTGGAGAAGCTGGCCGAGGAAGCCAAGGCCCAGGGGTTCACCCTCGAGCGAACCGAGGAGGGGCTCCGGCTCTCCGGCCCCCAAGAGCCCTCGCCCGATCTCAAGGCGCGGCTGGAAGAGACCGTACTGGCCCTGATGAGCCTGGCCCACCGGGGTCGCGAGGCTTTGGGGCGGCTGCGCTACGAATGGGCGGCGCAGTACCTCGAGCCTCGGCTGCGCACCCTCTGCGAGCGCTACCCCACCGCCCGGCCCTACTGGGAAGCCCTCCACCGCCAGCTTTTGGCCTGGAGCGAGGCGGGAGAATACCCCCAGGACGTAACCCCCTGGCAGGCCCACCTGCTGCTGGGTGCCGCCTCGCAAAGCCCCCCGCCCGTGATCTATGAGCCCCTGCCAACCCCGGCTAGGCTCTGCGGGCGGCTCGAGTACCGCTCGGTGGAGGGAGGGCTTTTCACCCACGTCGGGCTGATCCGGCCCGGGGCGCTGCACAAGGCCCAAGGCGGGTTCTTGGTGCTTGACGCCATCCAGGTATGGCAGCAGGGAAGCTGGCCCTACCTCAAGCGGGCGCTCAAGAACGGCGAGATCGAGCTCTTCGGCGAGGAGGGCAACCCTAAGGTGCAAAGCCTGGAGGTCCTCCCCATGCCCCTACAGACCCAGGTCTTCCTGGTGGGAACCCCCGAGGTCTTCCATCTGCTGGAACACGACGAGGATTTCGCCGAGCTGTTTCGCTTCCGGGCAGAGTTCTCCCCGGTGCTCGAGGCCAACCCCCAGGCCCTGCGCTTTTTGGGAAACTTTGTCCAAAGCCACGGCTACCCCTTGCGCCAAGGGGCTCTGGCTGCCCTGTACGACCACGCCCGGCGCAGCGTGGAACACCGCCAGCTGCTGGACGCCAGGCTGGGGGAACTCCTCGCCCTAGCGCGGGAGGCCAGGGCCTTGGCCCCAACCCCCCTGACCCGGGAGGCGGTGCTGCAAGCCATCCGCCTGCACGAGGCGCGCTCGGCGCTAAGCGAAGAACACTTCTTGCGCGAAGTGCAGGAGGGGACCTGGAGCTTTCAGCTTCAGGGCAGGGCCTTGGGCCAGGTGAACGGCTTGGTGATCCTCGAGGCCGACCCTCCCTGGGGGCGCCCGGTGCGGATCACCGCCCGGGCCTCCGCCGGGCGGGAGGGGGTGGTCTCCATCGACCGCGAAGCTGGCCTCACCGGGCAGGTCTTTCACAAGGCGGCGCTTACCCTCGAGGGCTATCTACGCGGCCATTACGCCGAGGTGGGTTCGCTGGCGGTGACGGCGAGCGTGGTCTTCGAGCAGAACTATGGCCACATCGAGGGGGACTCGGCGGGGCTGGCTGAGCTGCTGGCGATCCTCTCGGCCATCGGGGGCTTCCCCCTGCGGCAAGACCTGGCCGTCACCGGTGCGGTGGATCAGCTGGGAAACGTGCTGGCGGTGGGTGGGGTTACCCCCAAGGTGGAGGGTTTCTACCGTATCTGCAAGGCAGTAGGGCTCACCGGAAGCCAGGGGGTGGTGTTGCCAAAATCCAATCTGGTCAACCTGACCCTCTCGGAAGAGGTGTTGCAGGCCGTAAAAGCCGGGCAGTTCCACCTCTACGCGGTGAGCCAAGTGGACGAGGCGTTGGAGCTCTTCACCGGGCTCAAAAAGGGGTTTAGGGGCGCCCACGAGCGGGTGCGGGCGGCGCTCGAGGAGTTCCAAAAGCTCGAGGAAGGCCAGGAAGAAGCCGATACCCCAGACCGTAAGCCCTTCTGCGGTTGAGGGCGAACTCAGGCGGTAAGGTTGAACCATGACCCCACCCCAGCCCCTCACCCAATTCAAGGGCCTCCCTCCCGTCCCCCCGCTGGGCCTGGGCACCTGGCAGTGGGGGGATACCTGGGTATGGGGCTACGGCAAGGGCTACCGGGAGGCAGACATCCAGGCTGCGTTTCGGGCCAGCCTGGAAGGCGGCGTCCGGCTGGTGGACACCGCCGAGGTATACGGGCTAGGCCGCGCCGAGCAAATGCTGGGGCGGCTGCTCAAAACCAGCCACGCCCGTCCTTTGGTGGTCTCTAAGTTCTTCCCCTTCCCTTGGCGCTTGCAACGTAAATCCTTGATCCGCGCCCTGAAGAACAGCCTCAAACGCTTACAGCTATCCCAACTCGACCTCTACCTGCAACACTGGCCCTGGCCTCCCCTACCCCCCGAGGCGTGGGCAGAAGCGCTGGCCGAAGCTTACGAACTGGGCCTGACCAAAGCCGTAGGGGTATCGAATTTCAACCCCCAGCAGCTCGAGCGCAGCCTCACCGTTTTGAGCAAACACAACGTCCCGCTGGCGGCCAACCAGGTGGAATACCACCTGCTCGAGCGTACCCCCGAGAAAAGCGGGCTCAAAGCGCTGATGGAGCGCGAAGGTATCGTGCTGATGGCCTATAGCCCGCTGGCCATGGGCTGGCTGACCGGGAAGTACCGCCCCGAGTACCCCCCCAAAGGCGGCTACCGAGGACGCTACAAAAACCGCCCGCAGCTCCCGGCGCTGCTGGAAATCCTCCAGCAGATCGCCGCGTCCAAGAACGCTACCCCGGCCCAAGTCGCCCTGCGCTGGTGCATAGAGAAAGGCGCCTTGCCCATCCCAGGGGCCAAGAACGCCCAGCAAGCTAAGGCCAACACAGGAGCATTACAGCTCACCTTGCACCCCGAAGAGCTGGCCCGGCTTGACGCAGCGAGCGCCTAATGTGAACCTCCCCGAAAAGTGCGTGCCCCCCTGGAAGGCGCTTCGCAGCACAACCCATCGAGAGGATTGCTCAGACGGGTACCCAGGCGCTATTCGAACCGCAGCGCCTCGATGGGGTCCAAAGCTGCCGCCCGGGCGGCGGGCCACACCCCGAAGAAAAGCCCTACCAATGCGCTCACCGTGAGGGCCAGGAGCACCGTCAGGGGGCTCAGGACGAACACCCCGAAAAAGGGCACCAAGGCCGAGATCAAGGCCAACAAGCCCACCGCCAGCAGCACCCCCAATATCCCCCCCAGCAAGGTGAGCACCACCGCCTCGATCAGGAACTGCTGCCGGATGAGCGCAGCGGTCGCCCCCAGCGCTTTGCGCAACCCGATCTCGCGGGTGCGCTCGGTTACCGAGACCAACATGATGTTCATGATCCCGATCCCCCCCACCAGGAGCGACAGACCGGCGATGGCCCCCAACAGGGCCTGCAGGATCAGGGTGATGTTGCGCAGGGTGTTTTGGAAGCTTTCGGTGGATTCGACGGAGAACTTGCCCTTGCCGTAGCGGGCCTCGAGGATACGGCGCACCTGGCTTTGCACTTGCGCGGCGTCGGCTTCCTTATCCAGCGCCAGCAGCACGGCGTCGTAGTTGCCCCGGCGGAAGTTGCCGCTAGACCAAAGGTAGGCAATGGGAGCGTACACCACGGAGACGGATCCCAACCCCCCAAAGATCCCCGCCGGGGGCTCGAGCACCCCCACCACGGTGAGGTCGGCCCGGCGGCCATCGGAAAAGAAGAGCCGTACGGTCTGCCCGATGGGGTCGCGGCCAGGGAACAAATCCTTAGCTGCTCGGTCCGAAAGCACGGCCAAGGGCAAGCCGCCTTTGGCCTCAGAGGCGCTGAAATAGCGTCCCCGGGCGATCTTGGTGGTAGGGTCGAGGCTGGGGAGATCGCCGGGCGTGCCCTGGAGCTGCAGCGAGCGCCGATCCCCCGGTTTAGGCTCGTACTGAACGCTTCCGAAAAGCTGAGGGATGACCTTTGCTGGAAGGGCTTGCAGGCTCTGGAGGTCCTCGTCGCGGAGGGTGACGCTGCCGAAGCCGACCCCGCTATTGAAGTTTGGCTGGATGAAGATGCTGCGTCCGGCCAGCCCCTCGATGTCGCGGGTGATCCCGGCGGAGGCCATCTGGCCCAGGCTCACCATGGTGGTAACCGCGAACACTCCGATCACAATACCCAATAGGGCTAAAAAGCTCCGCAGCCGGTTTCCCGAGAGCGCCTCGAAGGCCATGCGAAAGTTCTCCAGGGGGTTCATGCCACCTCCCCTGTTGCTCCCACGATCAAGCCATCGCGCAAGCGGATGATGCGCTGGGCCCGAGCCCCCACATCCGGCTCGTGGGTGACCATGATGACGGTTTTGCCCTCCTGGTGAAGGGTGTCGAAGAGGGCCAGAATCTCCTCCGAAGACTTTGAGTCGAGGTTGCCGGTGGGCTCGTCGGCCAGCAGGATATCCGGCTCCTGGACCAGCGCCCGGGCAATCGCTACCCGCTGCTTCTGCCCCCCGGAAAGCTCTGCGGGGCGGTGGTCGAGGCGGGCCCCTAAGCCCACCGCCTCGAGCGCCGCTCGGGCCCGCTGCAACCGCTCAGCCAGCCCCACCCCCCGGTACACCAGGGGTAGGGCTACGTTGTGCAAAGCGGTCAGCTTGGGCAGCAGGAAAAACGCCTGGAACACGAATCCGATGCGCTGGTTACGCACCTTGGCCAGCTCCACTTCGCTTAAGCCGGAGGTCTCAACTCCGCTGAGCTTATAGCTGCCGGAAGTGGGCGAGTCCAGGAGGCCGATCAGGTGCATCAGGGTAGACTTCCCCGAACCAGAAGGCCCCATGATGGCTACATACTCGCCCTGCTCGATGGAGAGGTCCACCCCCCGTAGGGCCTGTACCTCGACGGCCCGGGCCCCTCCGCCCGAGCGGTAGACCTTGGTGATGCCCCGCATCTCTACGACCGCAGGCATGAGCTGTACCTCACGATCCTTGAGCCCTCGAGGCCGGAGGGTTATACCGCACCCGCGCTCCGTCCTTGAGGGTTTGCGGCGGGAGGCTCACCACCAGCGCGCCCGGCGAGACCCCCTCCACCGCAGCCTGGGTGAGGTTGCGCGCGCGCACCGTGACGGGCCGTCGCTGCACCGTCTGGGTCTTGGGATCCACCAGCCAGACGAAGCTCCGGTCTCCCTCTTCTACCAGCGTCTCAAGAGGGATCAAGGTGGCCTGGGGCAGGCTGAGCACGATGACCCGAGCCGTACCGGTGAAGCCCGGCTTGACCGCCTGCGCCCCCTCAGTAAAGCGCAGAAACACCGGCAGCACCGCGCTGCCCCCCTGCCCCTGCACCTCGGCGACGCTGGAGAGGCGCTCAACCTTGGCCACGAGGGGCTGGCCGGGCAGGGCGTCGAGCTCCACGCGGGCGGGCATCCCCGGCCTGACCTCGAGGGCTTGCGCCTCGGGTAGCCGCACCCGCACCCGCATCGAACCATCCCGGACGATGCGAATCCCACCCGCGGGGGCGCTGGCTGAGGCCCCCGAGAGGGATTGGCTGGACTCTCCCGCCTTGATTCCCACCTCGGTGACGATCCCGGCCACCGGAGCGCGCAGCTGGGCCTCGGCGATGGCGCGCTGGAGGGATTGGATCTGGGCTTGCTGGGCCTCGAGCTGAGCTTGCAGATCGCGCTGGGCGGCCTTGGCCTGAGCGAGGGCGCTCTCCAGTTGGCCCTCGAGCTGGGCTACCTGGCGGCTTTGGTTGTCCACCTCGATCCGCGAGGCCGCCCCGGCAGCGAAGAGTCGCCGGGTGAGGGCGAGCTGCTCCCGGGCCCCCTCCAGCTGACGCCGAAGGTTTTCCCGGGTGGCCTCCGCCTCGGCTCGGCTGGCCTGTAGCCGGGCTTGCAGGGCGAAGAGCTGAGCCTGGGCGGCGGCGAGGTCCCCGCGTTCGCGCGAGATCTCGAGCTCGGCAAGGACCTGGCCGGCCTGAACCGCCTCTCCTTCCCGTACCCCCACTCGGGCTACCCGCCCGCTCCGGCTGAAGTTCAGGGTATAGGTCTCGGCTTCTACCAGGGCGCTCCCCGAGACTTCTCGGGCGAAGCGGCCTTGGGTGACTTCCCTCACCGTCACCGGGGTACCCGGGTCGGGGCGCGGGCGCAGCAGCCCAAACAGGGTCAGGCCGAGCGAGAGCAGGATGATCAGGGGCAATGCCCAGCGCCGCATCAGTTGCCTCCTCCCAACGAGGCCACAACCACCCCTTGCCTAGCCTTCCATAGCTCGCCGGCGGCGGAGGCATAGGCCGATTGGGCCTCGAGCAGGTTGATCTCGCTTTGCAAAAAGTCCAGCCGGGAGATAACCCCCGCCTGCAGCCGGGTACGGGCCGCCGCCAACGCCTGTTGCGCTTGGGTCAGGTCGCGCTGGGCTAAGCCATACGCCCGCTGGGCTGCCATATAGCGGTCCTGCGCGGCATCGAAGGCCTGGCGCAGGGTGCGCTCGAGGTCGGCTAGCGCCGTCCGAGCTGCCTCCAAGCTGCGCTCTCTGGCCGCTAGCTCCAAAGGTGGGGTGTCCGGGCCCGAGGCCAGCGCGACCGCGCGTTCAGCCTCCCGCACTGCGTTCTGGGCGTGCAACCGGGCCGCACTTCCCTCCCAGCCCAGCCCTTGCGGCAACGCGGGGGCCTCGGGAAGCGACCGCAGCTCCACCCCAGGGAGGCGGGCCTGGGCCAGGGCCAGGGCGTTGCGGGCGCGGGCCACCTCCGAGGCGGCGCGGCTTTGCGCGGCCTCTGCCGCGGTGAGGTCAGCCTGGGAGATGGCCCCGGCTTGGCGGCGCAGGCGGGCCGCTTCGAGCCGCAGGTTGGCCTGCTCCAGGCGTTTTTGCGCAAGCTCGAGGGCCGCCTGGGCCTCGAGCGCAGCGGTGTAATTCTCGATCACGGCGTTTTCGGCCCCGGCTTGTGCAGCAGCGAGCCGAGCCCGGGCCAGCGCCAGGTTCTCCTGAGCGCGGGTCACCGCCAGCGGCGGGGCGTCGGGGTCGGCCTGCTGTTTGCGCAGTTCGTCCTGGGCAGCGCTGAGGCCCCGCTGGGCCTCGAGCAGCTTGGCGTCTCGAGCCGCTAAGGTTGGGATCACCTCAGGAAGCGGCTGGGCCAGGCTGGCGCTAGAGAAGGCCAGCCCAAGGAGCAAAAAACCTAGCACAAGGCGGGGTGTTCTAGTTCGGCTCACGAACATCGCTTCTCTCATGGAGTAACCTCCCAATCGGCTCCGGCCAGATCCAAGTACCCTCCTACCGCTTCGATATACGCCCGCCAGGCGGCGGCCAAGCGCCCCTCGGCGTCGGCCTCCTGGGCTTGGGCCTCGAGTACCTCCAAAGGGCTGGCCGCCCCGTTTTGGGCTCGGGTTTCGGCCAGGGCGCGCTTGCGCCGGGCCAGGGCCAGACGTTGCTCTGCAAGCCCCAACGTCTCCTGGGCGGTGCGCGTATTCTGCCGAGCCTGCGTCAGTTGCCGAGCGAGGTCATTTTCCAAGGCGCTGAGCCGTACCGCCGCAGCGGTGCGTTCGGCCTCGAGGCCCCGCAGGTCGGCGGTGCGAGATGGGTCTAGGGCGATCACCGCGCTCAGGGTGAACCTCCACTCGCCGAGGCCGGGGATGGGAGTGCCGGGCGGAAGGCCGGGCAGCTCAGTAGGGGCTGTCACCTGGAGATTTGCCCCGGGCCAACCGAGCCCCTGGGCGGTGAGCCCCAACCCTACGGTGGCCTCCTGGCCCAAGAATTGCCCGCGCAGGCTCACCTGGGGGGAAAGGGCCCGCCTGGCCTCGGCAACTCGGGCCTCGGCCAGCTGCAAAGCCAGCGCCGCGTCGCGGTAGCCAGGGGTGCTCTGCGGGGCGGTTTCGGGGAGGGTAAAACCAAGCACCACGGCAGCTGCATTTCCTCCGAAGCCCAAAGCCGACACCTCAGCCTGGGCGCCCTGCAGGCCGTTCTGGGCTTGGCGAACCGCGACCGCCAGCTCGGAGTGGGCAAGGCGAGCCTCTTCCCGGTCGGCGCTGCTCACCGCCCCCAGAGCTGCTTTTCGCTCGATCTCGGCCAGGCGTTGCCGAGCGGCTTCCGCGCGCAAGGCAGTGGCTTTCGCGGTGGCCTCGGCCTCCCACAGCCGGGCGTGGGCTAGCAAGGCCCGCTGGATGCCGCTGCGCCGGATCCCCTGAAGCTGGGTGCGCGCCGCCTCGAGCTCCCTCAAGGCCTGCACACCCTGAGAGCCCGCCACCTGGTAGGTAAGGGTGAGGCCATAGCTCCACTCGCCCGCGCTCCAGAGCTGGCGACCTGCGTTCACGCTGCCGGAAAGCCCCAGCCGCAAGGCCTCGAGCCGGGCTTGGGCCGCCTCCACCCGTTCCTGCGCCGGAGCCAGCTCAGGGCTTCGGTAACCCAGGGCTTCCTGGGGGGAGAAGGCCAGGGCAGGGACCAGCAGGACCCCCGCGGCCAGCAACCGCCTCACCAACTCAACCTCCAAAGCAGGGCTCCCAGAGAAATCCCCGCAGCGCCCAGGGTTCCGACGAGGGTCCTTTGGGGCGCCAGCACCCGCAGGGCCGCGTAGATCAACCCTATACCCCAAATGCCTCCGATCACGCTTACCCCCTGGGCGATCCAGGTAAAAGGAGCTCCCCGCACCAGCGCCGCGTACTGCTTGGCCCATTCCTGCAGGGCTTCGGCTTCGCCCAGGCTAGGGGGGGCTCCCAGGTTGCCGGTGATGGGGAACAGCGCCGCAACCGGCAGCAACATCAGCCCCACCACCACCCCCGGCAGGCTGGCCCAGCCGGCCACCTCCCAGGCCCTGGACTCCGCCCCCGCCAGTACCCGCAGGATCAGCCCGTATACCCCCCACGTCACCACGCCAAAGACAATCCCGCCAAGTATCGCGAACACGAGCGGGGAGCCGAAGCCGGGGCTAGGGAGCAATCGGTTGGCCAACACGCCAGCTAAGTTGGTCAGCACGCTCGCCAGCACCGCGACCAGCAAAGGAGCGAACAAAGCCGGTTGGCTATCTTTCAGGCGCTCAAAGAAGGCTCGAGGTGCGATCAGTAAGTCTCCCATCCATTCCTCCTTCAACTCGTCAAAAGCGCTCTAATCCCAGTCCACCCGTCAGCAACCTTAGCGTCGAACTAAGGCCACCCTACCCGAGGTGTTTGTTGCGCCGACCGTAGCGCTCCCCCAAGGAAAGGTGGAGAGTACGTGCTCCCCTGGAAGGCGCTTCGCAGCACAACCCATCGAGAGGATTTCTCATACGTCGTACGGCAGCAGACCCCTGGGGCCGCCGGGCTAGCGCCTCAGTGGCAGCTTGCCCCCGCTCCCACCCGGAAGTTCACCCGCTCGGCCCGCGTGAAGTCGAAGACGGCCGCATCCTCGAGCGTCCCGCTCGTACACCCCGGCGTGAGCGCCTGGCCATCCCGCAGCACCCGGCCCGACCGGAAGGCAAGGGCGTAAGGTTGGGGCCGCTCTACGCTCAGCGTGTAACTCCCGCTCAAAAACCGAGCGGTAAGCCGCCAGCGCCCATCTTGCACCCCGCCAGCGCAGGAGATGCAGAACGAACGGCGGCTCTCCACCCGCACGCCATTCCACGTTCCCTCCCCTGGATTCTCCCCCAGGCTCTCCCAGAAGGCCGAGCGGTTACCCAGGGGGTCAGGAAAGGCCACCAGCAGCAAGGCCCCCACCGTCACGGCCCTGGCGGTCTTGCTCTGGGTGCCACGCCACAACGCCACGGCGGCCGCGGCCAGCAAAGCCCACCATACAATCGTCCAGATGCTCATGCTTCCACCTCGTCCCAGATCCGCCCGGCCAGCACGATCCCCAGGGCCGTGAGCAGCAGCGCATACAGCAAAGGTTCGCCGGGAAGCCCCGCCACCGGCGCCTCGGCGAGCAAGTCCACCCCCTGGAAACGCACCGCCGGGAAGGGCCACACCGGCAAGAACGCATATGCGGTGCGGGCCGAAAGCTCGAAAAACCAGCCCAGAAGGGCAACGATCCCCAAAACGAGGGCGGCCCCTGACAGCCAACCCAGCCGCGAGAGCCCATAGGCCCAGGTGAGGGTTTGCCCCAACAGGGCCAGGGCCAGCAGGGGCAGGCCAAGGATCACCCCGTAGAGGGCCAACCCCAGCACCCCCGGCAAGCTGAGCTCGAGCCCAAACCCCCGCGTACCCCACCAGAACAACCCGGCCAGCGCCTCGGCAAAGACCAGCAACACCGCCCCCGCGAAGAGGAAACGGGCCAGCTGGTGGATGAGGCCCGGCGGGACGCTCAACAGCAGCCAGCTCTCGACCCGGCCAGCCCGTCCCAAGGCAGCCAAAAGCAACAAGAAGCCCGCGAAAGCCGCCGTGATAAACACCGCGAACTGTCCGGCGAACAGCCCGCCCACGCTATCGAGGGGCTGCCCCATCGCCTCCTGACGCACCCGGAGCGCCACCACCAGCGAAAGCAGCAGGATGCCCCCCAGCAGCATCAGCCAGCCGAGTTGCTTGCGCAGCTCGAGCCAGAGCAGGGTGGGCAGCGGATTCACCCGAGCCTTCATGCCAACACCTCCTTGAATGCCTCCACCACGCTCTTGCCCTGCGCGCGCAGGTCTTCGGCCTGGGCGTCGAGGACCAGTTTTCCTTCCTTGAGGAACACCGCCCGGTCGAACATCCCCTCGGCCTCGGCGACCTCGTGGGTGGAGAGGACTACCGTGGCCTCCTCCCGCCACTCCTGCACCAAAGCCCGCAGGATGCGGTCGCGGGAGATGAGGTCTATTCCGGCCAAGGGTTCATCCAGTAGGTAAAGCTTGGCCTCCCGGGCTAGGGCCAAGGCCAGCCGCAGCCGCCCCTGCTGCCCCTTGGAGAGGGCCTTGATCGGCCTCGCAGGAACCTCCAAAAAAGCCAGCAGCTCCCTGTAGCGCCCCGGGCGAAAATCCGGGTAGAGCCCTCGCATCATCCGCTCCCCGTCGGCGGGGGTGAGCCAGGGATACAGCCCGTCGGACTCGGAGAGGAAGGCGATATGGGCCCGGGCCTGGCGAGGCCGCTGGCCGAGTACCTCCACCCGTCCGGCGGTCGGGACCAAGAGCCCGGCCAAAAGCTTCAGGGCAGTGGTCTTCCCCGCCCCGTTCAGACCCAATAGCCCCACCGCCTGGCCCTGAGGGAGCTCGAGGGAAAGCCCGTGCAGCCCTTCACGGCCCCCATAGCGCTTGGTGACCCCCTCGAACCTAGCCAACACCTCACTCGCCATCGCTCACCTCCGAGAGGGCCCTCTTGGCGTCTTCCGCCGAGAGGCCGATGGCCCGCACCTCATGTAAAAACCGCTCCGCTGCCTCGCGCAAAAGGCGCAGCCGCATCCCCTCGACCTTGACGTCCTTGCGGATAAAGGTACCCAAGCCCCGCCGGGTCTCGGTGACCCCGGCGATCTCGAGCTGGCTGAAGGCGTGAATAACCGTATTGGGATTGACCTTGAGTTCGGCGGCCAGTTCACGCGCCGAGGGAAGCTTGTCCCCTGGTTTCATCTTTCCGCTGGCTAGCATGCGTTCCACCCCCCGTACGATCTGGGCGTAGATAGGCCCGGCCTCGGCATCGATATCCCACACATCGCTCACCCCCTCACCCTCCTAGATCCTGGCGCTTTAGGACCATCCCGGCCAGGGCCAAAAAGCCCAGCGTATACAGCAGCACCCCGCCCAGTTCGGCGTTGAGGCCCGGGTTTGCCAACCAGGCTTTGCCCAGTGCGGCAGGGAGGTACTGGCCGATGTGGGGCCAGAGCTGGTTGATAGATGCCTCCAGCACCAGCGCGAAGCCCAGCACCCCACCCAAAGTCGCCGCCACCGAGCGGGCCGCTACCGCCACGAAGAGGGCCAGGCTGAGGTAGGGCAGCGCGGTGAGGAAGAGCTGGAAAAAGTCCTCGAGCAGCCTTAGGCGGTTTCCCTGAAGCTGGGCCGGGAGGCCCCCGTGGTGGAGGCCAAAAACGATCGGGCCCAAGGCCAGAGGCATCGCCACCACCAGCGCCAGCGAGCCCAAGGAGCAGACCCAGCGGGCCAACAGCCAATCTAAGCGCTCCGTTCCCCTCGAGAACAACAGGGCCAGCGTACGCCAGCCGTACTCCTGGGCCGTCCAGGCCCCCAGGATGGCCGCCGCAAAAATCCCCAGGTTCTGCGCGGCCAACAGGCTAAGCTGGAGGAGGACCTGGGACTGGTGCACCAGGGGCTGGCCCCGCCCGTCAAGCTCGCGCAGCACGGAAGCCTGCATCAGCCCCACCAGCACCGCCGCAAACAGCAGGAGGAGCCAGGCCCCCCGCCGCCCGAAGGCCTTGCGGGCCTCCACCGCGAAAATTCCGCTCATCGCCTCCCTCCTTCTCGGGTCAGCTCGAGGAAAAGCTCCTCCAGGTCGCTCCGCAACGGCACCACCTCGCTCGGCACGAAGCCCGCCGCGACCAGCTGTCGCACGATTTCTTTGGCCTCTAGGCCAAAGACTTCCAGGTAATCCTCCACCACCTCGAGCCGCCTCGCCAGCCCAGAGAGGACCAGGGCGGCCTCCTCGGGGGCGTCCACTTTGACCCGCACCCCCTCCCCCTTCGACAACAGTTCCCGCACCGCGCCCTGGGCCACCAGGCGGCCTTTGTGAATCACCGCAATCCGGTCGCAGACCGCCTCGACTTCGTGCAGCAGGTGCGAGGAGAAGATGAGGGTGATGCCCGAGGCGGCCAGGCCCTTCATCAGCTCGCGGGTCTCCTTCATGCCCGTGGGGTCCATGCCGCTGGTGGGCTCGTCGAGGATCAGCAGCTCGGGCTCGCCCAAGAGGGCCATGGCGATGCCCAGCCGCTGTTTCATCCCGGTAGAGTAGGTCCCAACCAGGCGGCGGGCGGCTTTGCTCAGCCCGACTTGCTCGAGCACCTCGGCGATCCAGCCCGGACGGACCCCGCCCTGGAGCCGAGCCAGCAGCTCGAGGTGGGCCCTCCCCGAAAGGTGTGGGTAGAGGGCCGGAGCCCCCAGCAAGGCCCCCACCTTGCGCAGCGCGGCGGTCCGACCAGAGCTCACCCGCTGGCCCAGCACCTCGACCTCCCCGGCGGTGGGCCGGACTAACCCCAGGATCATGCCCAAGGTGGTGGTCTTCCCCGCCCCGTTGGGGCCTAAGAAGCCGAAGATCTCGCCCCGGTGGACCTCGAGGTCCACCCGCTCTACCGCACTCACGCTACCGAAGCGCTTGCTCAGGCCCCTCACCCGGAGCACCGGCGGCGGGCTGGTCTGGGTTTTTACTTCCAAGGCTCGCACCCTACATTCCTCCTACCTAGTGCACTAGCTATCTAATACACTAGGG
This sequence comes from Meiothermus sp. Pnk-1, assembly GCF_003226535.1. Classification (NCBI taxonomy): domain Bacteria; kingdom Thermotogati; phylum Deinococcota; class Deinococci; order Thermales; family Thermaceae; genus Meiothermus; species Meiothermus sp. Pnk-1. The sequence goes on from NZ_QKOB01000003.1 coordinate 376,418, forward strand.
CTACAGCGAGGCCCTGTCAAGTAGGGGCGTGGCGTAGTTTCGCCGAGCGAAGCGAGGGGTGGAGCCCCTCGCCCCTACCCGCCCGCGACAGGCTTACGTTTTTCCTACAGATTGCAGCGGTTGAATACCCACCCCCCGAGCAAACCACAGCAGCAAGACGGGGTCTGGCGGGGCAGCGCTACCGCAGCGGCTCGAGCCGCTGGCGGCTTTGCACTGGGTAGCCTTGGGTTTTCATGGCCAGATACTCGCCGTGCTGCCACAGGGGAAGCAGGTTAGCGAAATCGCCCGAGAGGGGCGAACCCGACTGGCCCATGGGGTGGATGTACAGCGAGCGCTCGAGGTCGGAGAAGTCCAGGATCTGCCGGTATGACGAGCCCACCGTCATGTGGAAGTTGGCCGGGTCGTAGGCTCCCCGGTTTACGGTGTAGCGGTCGCCGCCGTGGGGAACCGCCCGGTCCACAAACCGCCGCAGCGGGGCCACGTTGGTGAGCACCGGGTGTTCGAAGGTGGCCGGGTGCAGCTCCCCCCAGCGCGGCACCGGCTCCCCCAGGCGCTTTAGGGCCCGCTCGAGGGCCAAAGCCGCAAAGTCGGCGCAGCTTTCGGCGAAGGTGGTCTCGGGCTGGTCGCAGTTGGGATCCTCACCCCGCAAGGCCGAGAGGATATAGCGCGGCTCCTCCCAGAACTCCTGCCCCACTTCCCGCTTGGGCAAGCGGGTGAGTTCGGTGTACCAGGCTTCGAAGACCGAAGGCTCTTGCTGCTCAGGGCGGGTCACCCCATCCCAGGCTAGCAGCTTGGCCTTCCACTCTCCCGCCGCCTCGCTCAAGGGGGTGAGGCTTTCCAAGACCGGCTTGAAAGCGTCGAAGAGCAGGCTCTTTACGTCCTTCTGCATGGCGATCATGTCCTCTGGAGAGAGCTTGTCCTTGGCGAGGATCATCTGGCGGATCCGCTCGGCCCGGTAAGGCTCCTCCCACTCCAGGCTGATGGTGTGCGGATACCCTGGGGCGGTGACCTTGTTGTTGGCGGTGACGATAAACCCCTCTTTGGGGTTATACACTTGGGGCCATTCCTCCTGGGGCAGATATCCCTGCCAGTCCCAGTCTCCGTCGCCCGGAACCGGCATGAGGCCGGAGTGGCCTGGCCTGCGGATGGGAAACTTGCCCGGAGCCATATAGCCGATGTTACCGTCTACGTCAGCGTAGACAAAGTTCTGGCTAGGGGCGTTGTAATGGCTGAGGGCCGCTTTGAACTCCGCCCAGTTCTTGGCTTCGGCAAGGCCCAGGAAGGCTTCGATGGTTTTGTCCTCGGGGTCCAGGGCGGTCCAGCGCAAGGCCAAAGGCTTGCTCCCGGCGGACTTGACCACATCGCTAATCACCGGACCGTAGCGGCTTTCCCGCACGGCAATCCGCACCTCGGGCTGGCCCTTGACCTTGATGGTCTCGGTACGGGTCCGGAAGGGCTCGACCCTCCCCCGGTAGCGGTAACCCCCGCCGACCTCGTCCAGGATGTAGAGGTCTTGCACGTCGGCCCCGACGGTGGTCACACCCCAGCCGATGCGGTCGTTGCGCCCGATCACCACCGCGGGTAACCCGGGGAAGCTCGAGCCTATCGCGCGGTAGCCGGGAGCCTCGAGGTCCACCAAAAACCAGATCGAGGGCACCCCCAACCCCAGGTGCGGATCGTTGGCCAGCAGGGGCTTGCCGGTGGTGGTGCGCGAGCCGGAGATCACCCAGTTGTTGGAGGCGCGGGCTTTGTCATCCTCCGCCAGCACCAGGTTATCGGGTAGGGAGTGGGCTAGGGCGAGCAGGGCGCGCGCGGGCTTATCGTCCCCCGGGGCCGGGGGGGGCTGCTTGAGGTCTTCCGATTGCAACACGGTAGGGGCATCCTCGGGGTAGGGCGGACGAAGCTGGGCCATACGTTCCGGGCTCATCCCCTGGGCGGCCCAGGCGTAGCGCTGGAGTTCGCTGCGCCAGTTCCCTGAGAGGTCGTAGGCCATCATCTTGGCCCAGACCATCACGTCGGCGGGCTTCCAGGGCTCGGGGCGAAACCCCAAAAGGCGGAACTCGAGGGGCAGGGGCGGGTGGGTGGCGAGGTAGGCGTTGACCCCGGCCACGTACGCATCCACCACGGCCCTGGCCTGGGGCGAGATTCCCCGGTAGGCCTCCTCGGCGGCGCGGTAAAACCCCCAGGTGCGCAGGAACTTGTCCTGCTCCAAAGTAGCCTTCCCCAGCACCTCGGAAAGCCGCCCGGCCCCCACCCGCCGCTGAAACTCCATCTGCCATAGGCGTTCCTGGGCGTGCACTACCCCCAGCGCAAAAAACAGGTCGTGTCGGTTCTCGGCCTTGATGTGCACCACCCCGCGCGGCTCGCGCAACACCTCTACCGGGGCCGAGAGCCCCTCCAGAGCCAAGCGCCCGCCGTGCTGGGGCAGGGTGGCGCCGCGCAGCCAGACAAAGCCCACCACCCCTGCCACCACCAGCAAGCCGAGCAATATTCCAATAAAGCGTCCGAGACCACGCAAGAAGCGGCGCATCGAATCCTCCCGAGTTGCCTCGAGTATAAATCAGCCCCCCCGGCTAAGTCCGCCAAAGGAGGGCGATCCCCCACGTTTTGCGTACGAAGGGGAGTAGCGGCCCTTGGCGGTGCCGAGGCGTTAGCCAAGCGCTATAGGGACCAGCTCGTTAGCCGCGCGGCTCGCTAGGGTTGAGAATTTGCTCGATGCGCTCGACCACCTCCGGGCTCAGATCCACTCCGGCCGCTCCGAGGCTTTCCTGAAGCTGTTTGGGGCTGCTGGCTCCGGTGATCGCGCTGCTCACCCCCTTGTGCCGCAGCACCCAGGCCAGGGCCAACTGGGTCCGGGTCAGACCCAACTCTCCCGCCACCTCCCGCAGCGCCAGCACTTTCTGGCGGTTTTCCTCGGTCATGTAGCGGCTGGCGAACTGTGGGTAGCGCTCGAAGCGGCTTCCCTCGGGGATGCCTTGGTCGTAGCGGCCGGTGAGCATCCCTTGGGCCAGCGGGCTCCAGACCACCAGGCCCATCCCAGCCCGCTCAGCTTCGGGGAGGATCTCCTTCTCCACCCGCTCGCGGTAGAGCATGGAGTACTGCGGCTGCTCCACCACCGGGGGGTGGAAGCCGTGGGCCCGGGCGAAGCTCACCGCCTCGGCGATCCGCGCGGCAGGCCACTCCGAGGTACCCCAGTAGAGCACCCAGCCCCGGTCGATCAAGTTCGACATCGTAGGTACCAGTTCCTCCATGGGTACCTCGGGGTCGTAGCGGTGGCAGAAGTAGAGGTCGACGTAATCGGTTCCCATGCGTTTGAGGCTCTTGCCGATCGATTCCACCACGTGCTTGCGGGAGAGCCCCCGGTCGTTGACGTCGTCAGACATCGGCCAGAACACCTTGGTAGACATCACCAGGGTGTGGCGGGGAAAGTCTGCCAGGGCTCGGCTCATCAGCTCCTCGCCTTGGCCTTTGGCGTATACATCGGCGTTGTCGAAGAAGTTGACCCCGTTCTCGTAGGCCATGCGCACGATCTCGCGGATGGTCTGAAAGTCCTTCACCGCATCCCCGTAGGTGGTCCAAGCTCCTAGCGAGATCTCCGAGACCTTAACGCCCCACTGACCTAGTTTGCGATAGCGCATTGGCATAAAAACCTCCGCCGATAGCTTATCTTCGGATGGTCTGTAGCGTGGTGTGTTTCTGCTCAATCGCCAGCCAGCAAGGTCTGCTCGTCCAGCTCGATCACCGCTGCCGGGGCTACGAACCCGATGCGCTTATGGGTAGCGTCGCAAAAAGGTTTGTTGGACGACTGCCCACAGCGGCACAGGGAGACCCGGCTTTTTTCGCTGCCCTGCTCGAGCCCGCCCTGGCGGTAGGTGTAGCGGCCCCCGGTCTCGAGGACGATGGGTCCGTTTTCGCGAAATTCGATCCTCATACCCCAAGTCTAGGGCTTTAGGAGTCGCCCTAGTAGGGGCACCAACAAGTACGTCAGGAGGATCCGCACCGTGTGGAAAACCCCCACCAAAGCCGGCCTACCCCCCTCGGCTTGGGCCAGCACCCCCATCCCGGTGATCCCTCCTGGGGCTAGCCCGAATAAAGCAGTAACGAGGCCGATGCCGGTATACCGATCAAGGATCCACGCCAGGCCAGCCCCCAGGCCGATCAGCGCCAGGGCTGCCCCCACCGCCCAGGGTAGGGCCTGCCGGGCGATGTGCAGGAGTTCGCGGTTGAAGGCAAGTCCGATCAGGATCCCGGCGGCGAGCTGTACCAACAGGTCCATCCCGTCCGGTGTCGTAGCCTTAGCCGGGGCGAATAGCTGGTAGGCCGCGGTGCCGAGCATGGCCCCCACCACCGGGCCACCGGGCAAGTTCAGACGCCAGAAGACCAGCCCAAAGGTGATCCCACACAAACTAGCGGCGAGGAAAGCACTCATGCGAAGAGCATATAGCCGCTTCGGCGCCAGGGTGTTTGACGTCCGACCGCCGACCCTCGACAATACTTTGGATGTACCTGACCCGGCTCGCTTACGTCCACCTCAGGGTGCGGCAACTCGAGGCCGCTGTGACCTTTTACACCCGGTTTTTGGATTTGCAGCTCTCAGAACGCTTTGAGCAGACCGCGCTCTTGGTCTCCTCGGAAAACGACGCCCACTTTGAGCTGGCCCTCACCGAAGGGGAGCCCGGGGGGCCGGTGACCCTGGGCTTCGCGGTGGCCTCGGAGGAAGACTTTATGGCCGCCCGGCGCTTTATGGAGCTCGAGGGAATACGACACACCCTCGAGGATCGCGGCATCGCCCACGTGCTCATCCTGCAGGACCCCGACGGCAACCCCGTGGAGATCTTCCTCGACCGGCGGAAGTCGGGGGGAGCCGCCTTCTGGCGCGGGGAATCGAAAGCGATAGCATGGGGGTAACCAATCCCTTATGGCATTTACCGGCGTCGTACGCTGTACGTCTTACGCAATACGCAAAACGCCAGACGCTAAACGCGGGGGACGATCCCCTATCGGGACCGGCAGAGCCGGTACACCCGGAGGTAGATTCCCTTCGGGACAGCCTATGGCTGTACACCCAGAGGTAGATTCCCTACCCCGCCTACCGGCGGCGAAGGAGACGCTTCTTTCGCCGAGCGAAGCGAGACGCTTGTTTCGGCGCAAGCCGTGGGGTGACGCTTCTTTCGCCGAGCGAAGTGAGACGCTTGTTTCGGCGTAAGCCGTGGGGTGGCGTCTCGGGACGGAGTACCGCCGTACACCTAGGGGACGATCCCCTATCGGGACGGAGCAAGCTCCGTACACCCGAGGGACCGATCCCCTTCGTATGACGTACGACGTAGGACGTTCAACCTGGGACGTACCACAGCAGGGAAAAGTTGGGGTGGTACGCTGCACGTCGTAGGCAAACCCACTGGCTTTGGGTTCTAGCTAAGGCTGTTTAGGTGCCGGGGTGCTTTCCCCGCTCTGCGAGGGAGCGCTGGTCTTGCCTGCCAGGGCATTCTCGATGCGTTCTTTCCATGTCTCGTAAGGCACGTAGCCATCGGCGTAAAGCTGGCCATTGACATAGAAAGTGGGGGTGCCGCGCAGGGCAAGTTGGGTGGTGAGGTCACGATCGGCCAGCACCCCAGCCCGCTTGGACCCCGAGCGCAAGCAGTCGGCAAAAGGCCCTGAGGGGATGCCCAACTGGTTGGCCAAGTCAACGAAGAATTGATCTAGTGCGGCTCCGCTCAACCCACCCCATAGCTGTTGGGCGCGGAACAGCACCTCGTGATACTCCCTGTAGCGCTGAGCATCGGCGGCGCAAGCGGCGGCCTCCCCTGCCCGGATCACGTTGTCCTGGCCGGTGAAAGGGAAGTCGCGGAAGATATAGCGCACCTTGCCGGTGTCCACATAGTCTCGGAAGATCTCTGGCACGTTGCGCAGGGCGTGGTCAGCGCAATGGGGGCAGAGGTAGTTAGAGAAGTCCACGATGGTGACTTTGGCGCTTGGGGAACCGAAGACGAAGCGGGCTCCAGCCGCAGGATCGGCGGCAGCGGGTTTGGGGCGTAAGAACACAAAGAGCACGATCGCGAGGACCACGGCGATCCCCGCGACGATGATAAACAGCCCGCGCTGAGGGTTCTGGTTAGCCTTCTGCATCACCGTATTCTACCGAGATTTCTGAGAAAAGAAATTGGTTGTTGGCTAGCCGAGTTCAAGGGCGGTAGGGAGCTTGGCGGGCTTCGCCCTCTTCCGTCAGGTAGAACGGTGAGGCGTCGGTGGAAACCATATTCTCCTGCTGGATAGCCTCGAGCAGATCCTTGGGCAGCACAAACATGGCCTCGATGAAGGAGGCGTTGAGGTGGCGCAGCCCTAGCCCGCGCTCGCGGATGCGGGTTTCCAAGATTCCTTCGGAAAAAGCGGCTGGATCGAAAGCGTCAGAGGCCAGAATAAAACCAAAATTGAGGAAGAAGCCAGGGATGTAATTATGGTAGCTGCGGGTGTGACGGAACACCTCACGCACGGTGCGGTGGATGACGGGGTGTTGCTGGTGGTGGGTCAGGAGCAGCATCCCAGCTTGCATGGCGACTACTCCGCCGGGGTTGAGCCGCCGTTTTACCAGCTCGTAAAACTCCACCGTGAAGAGCAGCCGGGCCGGGTTGTCCTCGCCGACAGGGTCATTGAGATCGATGAGGATCACGTCGTAGGTCTCGGGGTGGGCCTCGAGCCAGCCCCGGGCGTCCTGGGTGATCACTGTGGCCCGAGGGTCGTCAAAAGCTCCCTGGTGCCACTCTGGCAACAGGGTCTTGGCCATCTCCACCAGCTCCTGGTCGATGTCGCACATCACCGCGCGCTCGACGGTCTTGTGCTTTAAGACCTCGCGCAGGGTGGCTCCCTCGCCGCCTCCGACGATAAAAACGCTCTTGGGCTCGGGGTGGGCCAGCATCGCCGGGTGTACCAGGGTTTCGTGATAGATATACTCGTCTTTCTCCGTAGACTGTACGTCTTTATCGAGCACCAGGACCTTGCCAAAAGCCCCGGTCTCGAAGATGAAGTAATCCTGAAAGCGGGTTCGCCCCGAAGCCAGCACTTTGTTCATGCGTCGGGAGATAGCCTCAAAGGGAGTGACCTGCTCGAGGTAGTACATTCCGTATTCCATACGCTGCCTCCTGAAAGGTCAGTCGAGCTTGCCTAAAGACCCTCACCCCAGGGTTACCGCTAGGCTTGTTGTCCCTCTTGCGGGTGATGCCGTTTGATCTCGCGCTCGGTGGGGCGCCAATACTCGAACGAAGACTCCTCCCGCGCCCCGAAGGCCCGAGCCAGCCCTCGTAAGACACTTTCGGGGTTCACCCCGGATTGGTAGAAATACAAATCCAACGCTGCCGAGGCGTCGTCCTCGGGCCAGGTATGGATCATGACTGCGGCTACAGGGCTTACCACGGCTGCCGAGAGTCCCTGGGGGTAGAACTTGTACACCACTCCATGCACCGAGGCGGTGGGTGCCCCCAGCTTGACCACCGCGTCCTTGAGAACGGCCTCGACCAGGCGTGGATTTTCTAACACCTCGAGGTTACAGCCATAGATCTCGGCTACCCAGCGGCCTCCAGGCATGCCCTGGGGTATATTTTGCTCGGGGACACCTTCGCCTGCCACAAGCCGTCATCTTACCACAGGACGAGTAGAGGAGGAGCCTGGCCACAGCAGCCCCACCAGGACGAAGCTGCACGCTGCCATCAGGGCGCTTACCCCATCGAGCGGGGCGGTGTCGCCCTGTAACCATCCCAGAGGGGTGAGGAAGGGGAGCCCCAGGCTGCGGGTCAACAGGAAAAGGGCTAGAATCCCGCTGTTGAGCCATACGCCGCTTCGGTACACCCGTGGTACCGCGGGGTTTCGCTCGGCCATCAGACCCAGATCGATCAGAATCAGAAAAAAGGCGAAAGCGATCTGTAAAGCCATGCCCAGGAAGAACAGCTGGGCATAAAGAGCTTGCGCGGAAAAAGGATCGAGTGGCCCCAAAGCCCCGCACAGCCCGCCACCCAGCGGGGTCTTGGCCCAGCCTAAGAGCTGGAGCAGGAAGGGCAGGAAGGAAAGCCCGATGATCCAGTGTCTCGCCCGCATAGGTACATGCTGCGGGATATCTGGGCCCGATGCAAGGGACTTTAATCCGGGTATGCTCGGCATCTTACGCCCTACGGCGTACACGAAACGCCATGCGTCGAACGTCAGAGGCGCGGGGAGCTCGCTTCGAAGAGTACCTGTTGCCGAAGCCCTAAACACCCCCGATGGGCTAACTGGCGTCCCGCCCGAAGTACTCGCCCAGCTGATCCCTGGTGATCAGTACCTCCCGCGGCTTGGAACCCTGGTGGGGGCCGACGATCCCCATGGCCTCGAGGGCATCCACCAACTTCCCTGCGCGAGCGTGCCCCACCGACAGCCGCCGTTGCAGGCGGCTCACCGAGGCATACCCCTCTTCGATCACGATCTCGGCAGCTTTCTTGAGCAGGGGATCGCCAAAGTCCACCTCGCCCGAGGGGCCCCCGCCGTCAGAGCCCAGGTGAGGTGGCCCGTCAAAGTCCGAGCCGTAGCGCTCCCCGAAGGAGTCTTCGAAGCTTTGTGCGCGCAGGAAGTCGGCGATGCGGTGCACCTCGCCTTCGGAGAGGAAGGGCCCTTGCAGACGCACCGGCTTGGGCAACCCCGGCTGGTGGAAGAGCATGTCCCCCTGGCCTACCAGCCGCTCGGCGCCCACCGTATCGAGGATGGTGCGGCTGTCGAAGCCTGAGGAGACCGCGAAGGCCATCCGGGCGGGGATGTTGACCTTGATCAAGGAGGTCAGGATGTCCACCGAGGGGCGCTGGGTGGCCAGGATCAGGTGCATCCCGGTGGCCCGGGCCATCTGGGCCAGGCGCAAGATGGCCTGCTCGACCTCCTTGGGAGCGGTGATCATCAGGTCGGCGAGCTCGTCGATGACGATGACGAGGTAGGGAAGGGCGGGCTCACCTATGGCCTTCATCTTCTCGTTGAACTGCTCGAGGTTGCGCGCCCCCACCTGGCTCATCATCTTGTAGCGCCGCTCCATGTGGGCCACCGCCCCCAACAGCACCCCAGCGGCGTCGGCGGGGTTGGTCACTACGGGGCGGATGAGGTGGGGGATGCCCTCGTAGGGGGTGAGCTCGACCATCTTGGGGTCGATCATCAAGAAGCGCAGCTCGGTGGGTAAGAACTTGAACAGCAGGCTACTGATGAGGGTGTTGATCGCCACCGATTTGCCTGAGCCGGTGGAGCCGGCGATGAGGAGGTGGGGCATCTTGGCCAGGTCGCGCACCCAGATCTCGCCGTCGATGCTCTTGCCCAGCACCAGGGGCAAGCGTTCTCGGCTGCGGGCGAAGTTGGCGTGGCTTATGGCCTCGCTGTAGCGCACCAGCTCGCGTTCGGCGTTGGGCACCTCGAGGCCGATGACGCTTTTGCCGGGGATGGGGGCCTCGATGCGCACCGATCCGGCGGCCAGGGCCCGGGCCAGGTCGTTGGCCAGGTTGGCCACCCGGCTAATCTTCTCGCCGGGGGCAGGCTCGAGCTCGAAGCGGGTGACGGTGGGCCCGCGCGACCAAGCCACTACCCGGGCCTCGATGCCAAAGCTCTTGAGCGTAGCGTCTATGGTGTCGGCCACTCGGCGGGTGGCGGCCTCGAGGGCTTTGGGGTCGTATTTAGGCGGCTCGGGCGGGTCCAGCAACTTGACGTCGGGAAGGGTGAGGGCAGTGGAGGCGGGTTGGGGCGAACCCCGCATGGGGAGGGATTTGCTCGTTTTGGGGGCCAGGGCTGGTTTTACTGGCTGTGTTACCGGCTCTTGCAAAGGGTCTGGGAAGACGATGTCGAGGTCGAGCGGGGAGTCGCCTTCCAGGAGGTTTTGGGGCCCAGGCTCAGGGGGCTTCTTAGGAGCTTCCACCCAGGCGGGGGGCGAGGCGGTGAGGCCCCCCGCCAAGAGGATGCGCAACCCGCCGGGATGGGCCTCCTCGGGGGTACCCTCCAGCCACTCTACCCAGCGTAACCAGGCATCGGTGCGCTCCTCTAGCTCGGGGATCAACCCGTCGAGTTCAGCCCATTGCTCCAGGCGTGCCCGGTGACGCTCCCAAGCAGAAAAAAGCGTTTGTACCTCGAGCTGGCCGCCCAGGGATTTCCCAGCCACCTCGGCGGCTTTGTTCAGGCTGAGGGCCTTTTGCCTCAGGGCAGAGGTTTCCAGCTTGAGGGCTGCTCGGCGCTCCTCCAGCGCCTTGGCTAGCTCTCCGCTCCCGCTCACCGGAGCGGCTAGGGCTTGGGTCAGCCCTTCCAGCCGGGGAAGCAGCGGTCGGGGCTCGGCGTTGATCTGGGCGATGAGTTCTTGGGCCCGCTCGCTCAGGAAGCCCTCCAGCGTGCTCCGATACCCGGCTAGGGTATCCGCGTCGCGGGGGGCCTTGAGGAAGGTTACGAGGTCGCGCTCGAGGGCAGCGATGGCCTTGTGGTCGGGATAGCGCTCGCGGAGGAGGCGGGCCTGCCGCAGTAAGCGGGTGGCCTGTCGGGATAGCCGGTAGGCGCGCCAGACCCGACCTCCGGCCTGGCCACCGCGTCGGATACCCATCGCTACGAGCTTACCAGGGGTCTGGCGCAGCATCAGATCCACCACCCCCGTCAGCAGCAGCAGCGGTACCAATAGCCCCGCCGCCCCCAGGTGTTGGCGTAGCCATTCCAGCGTGACCCGGCCCAGCTCGCCGCCCAAGCCGGGCTTAAGCGCGGTGAAGAGCGGGGTAGTTACCAGCGCCCCCAACAGGACCAGCCCTGCCCAGAAGAAGAAGGTCCGCACCGGCTTGCCCAGCACGGCCAGCAAACCCCAACCCACCAAGATAGGGGGGAGCAAGTACGACGCCACCCCAACATGGCCATAGAGCAAGTGGCGCACCCAGGCCCCCAGATCACCCACCAAAGCGGCGGGGGCGTACAGATAAAACCCCAGAAAAACGGCCAAGCCGAAGAGGAATAGGGCCAGCGCCTCGAGGTCGCGATGGCGGCTGGTGGGGTCAGCTTCACCCCGCCTGTCTTTGGCTTTGGGCTTCGGCTTAGCCATCGGCTAAATTCTAGCATGCAGTATGTTGTGGGTCATACACATAGATAGTAGTGTGTGTATTTGGCCCGGCGCGCCCGAGGAGGGCAAGCCGCCCGCTTCAGTTCACTTGATGGCCTTGACGGCCTTGATGACCCCGTCGGTCACGTCGAGGGAGTCGTCGCCGTAGAGCACCAGCCCGCTGCTCGCCGCCACCTGCCGGTTCAGGATGATCCCGAAGCCTTGGGCTTTGGCAAATCTGGCGATTTCCGCGTCTATTTGCTTGGTGATGGGCTCGAGGGCTTTGGCCTGACGCTCGGCCCACTTCTGGCTAGCCTGCTGGTAGGCGTTGCGCAGGGTCTGGAAGTTCTGCTGTTCCTTGGCGGTGGCGCTCCCGGCCTGGATCTTTGGCTGCAATGCCTTGAGCTGGTCCTCCAGGGGTCTTAGCTCTTTTTGGGCCTGTTCGATCACGGCCTGGATCTCTTTGTAGCGAGGGTGGGCTTGCACCACCTTTTGCGAATCCATGAACCCCACCTTGAGCACCGGTTGATGCTGGGCTACCAGGGGGGAGGCGACCAGCACAAAACCGAGCCAAACGGGGACGAAGCGCAAGAATCCTTTCATGGGGGCACTTTAGCGAGCTCCGCTTAAGGGCCGGTGAGAGGTTGGTCTGCTCCACGAAAAACGGCGGCGGAACTAGGCCCGCGCCGTTTTGGAAAGTAAAGTTTTTATTTGAGCGCGTTGATGATCTCGTCGGTCACGTCGAGGGAGTCGTCGCCGTAGAGCACCAGCCCGCTGCTGGAGGCTACCCGCCGGTCCAAGATGATCCCAAAACCTTGGGCGCGGGCGAACTTGTCGATTTGTACGTCAATTTCTTTGGTGATGGGCTCGAGGGCTTTGGCTCGGCGCTCGTTCCATTTCTGGCTGGCTTGCTGGTAGGCGTTGCGCAGGGTCTGGAAGTCCTGCTGTTCCTTGGCGGTGGCGGTCCCGGCCTGGATCTTTTGCTGCAGCGGGACGAGCTGATCGGTGAGGGGTTTGAGCTCCTTGTTGGCTTGATCGAGCACGGCCTGGACTTCCTTGTAGCGTGGATGGGCCTGAATGACCTTTTCCGAGTCAAGGAAGCCGACCCGCAGCACCGGGCGGTTTTGGGCGACCAAGGGGGTTGCAGCGATCATGACGCCGAGAAGGATGGGGATAAACCATGCCAAACGTTTCATCACCGACACTGTATATGCCCTGCCTTAGCGAAGCGTGAGAGGGCGTCGCTGGCGGTTGGGCTGTCTTGAAAGTTCTATGAGAGCAAGGCCAACCAAGGTCTACTTGGCCTTATGGCCCGGGCTCGGATAGACTAGGCCCGCGGTGGCTGGGAAAGCTGCTGCCCAGCTAAGATGCAGGAGGAATACGTCATGAAGAGAATCTGGCTTTTCTTGGTCTTGCTAGCCCTCATTGCTCCTAGCGCGTTGGCGCAGCGAGCTTTTCAGTTTAGGATATCGGTCCCTGCGCCGACGCTGGGCTTGGGGCTCGAGGCTGATCTGCAGCGCAATTTGGTGGCGCAGCTTTACGGGGACATCGTGCTGCGCAGTAACGTAGGCTTTCTATTGGGAGGAAACCTCCTCTTCAAGCCGGATCTGGGCCAGTTTGACCGGGACCTGCGGGGGATCAGCCCGTACGTAGGGGGAGGGCTTGGCGCGCTGCTCTCGAGCGGCGGGGTGGACTTCGGGATCAACCTCGACTTGGGGATCGAGTTCGCCATAGACCGTAGTACGGGGATTTTTATAGGAGGCGAAAACCTCTTCTCTTTCAACGGCGGCTCCTACGGGCGGCTCATCTTCGGGGCCTCGTTCCGCTAAAACGAGCTCCCCGCACATTCTGCGTTCGACATGCGGCGTATGGCGTGGGACGTGAGGTCAGCCCAGGGTTCCAACGATCAAGTCGCCGGCATACGAGCTCGGGTTTGAGGTGGTTGTCGTGTTCGTAGGGCGGCCTCGAGGCCGCCCTCGGCTTTGGGGCCCCTGGCATTTTTGCCCATGCCGGGTGTAGAACTTTGGTGAGTCCCTGAGGGTCTGGCTCGAGTGGAATGGGCGGTGGTGGGTCGGCTCCGCTCAGGCTTCGAGCGCTCCAGGGGGATACGGAGGTATACGCATGAGTCTGAACCCACAGCGCACCATCGCCGAACTCAAGGAACTCCGCGCCCTCACCAGCGACGAGAACGGGGCCCAGCGGGTAGCCTGGACGGATACTTGGCTCAAGGCGCGGGAGTGGTTCAGGTCAAAGCTCGAGGGGTTGCCGGTAGAGTTCCATCAGGATGCCGCCGGGAACAACTGGGTCACGCTAAGGGGGGAGAGCGAGCAGGCTCTCTTGATGGGTGGCCACCTCGACAGCGTGCCGAACGGCGGCTGGCTAGACGGCTGCCTCAATGTGCTGGCCGCGCTCGAGGTCCTGCGCCGCATCGCCGAGGAGTACGGGGGTAGACCCCCCGTCACCGTGCGCCTGGTGGACTGGGCCGACGAGGAGGGGGCCCGCTTTGGGCGCAGCCTTTTGGGTTCGTCAGCCTTCGCCGGCACCCACACCATCGAGGCCGACCGGGGCCGCACCGACCGCGAGGGGGTGCGGCTCGAGGATGCCCTGAGGCGCTGCGGCGTGGAGATCGACCGCTTTCCCGAAGCGGCCCAGGAGCAAAAGAACGCAGCGGCCTACCTCGAGCTGCACATCGAACAGGGGCCGGTGCTGGAGAGATTGGGGCTGCCCCTAGGGGTGGTGCTGGGGACCAAAGGGGTCGAGCGCCACCAGATCACCTTCTACGGCCAGGAAGCGCACTCCGGCTCCACCCCCATGACCGCGCGGAAGGACGCGCTGGCGGCGGCGGCCAAGCTGGCCTTGGAGATCCGCCCCATCGCCATGAAACACCCCGATGCAGTCTGTACCATGGGCTCGGTCAAGACCTATCCCGGTATCGTCACGGCGGTGGTGGGGCGCTGCGAGTGCACCCTCGACCAGCGCGACCTCGACGCGAACGTCCTGGCCCAGATGCTGGCCGAGGCTCGCGAGGCCAGCGAGCGCTTTGCCAAAGAGGAAAACTGCACCGTGGAGTGGAGCCGTATCTGGAACATCGAACCCATCCCCTTCCATCCGCACCTCATCGAGCTTTGCGACGAGGCCATCCGCGAAGTGGCGGGCGTCTCCCACCGGCTACCCTCCGGGCCGCTGCACGATGCGGCGGAGGTGGCCCGCGCAGGGATTCCCACGGTGATGATGTTCGTCCAGTCCCTCTACGGGATCAGCCACAACAAGATCGAGGACACCAAGGAGGAGCACCTCGAGCTCGCCGTGCGGGCCTTCGACCGGCTGGCCAGTAAGACGATGCAATGGATGTTGAACGGCTAGGACGCGCCGCATACATCCTACGGTGCATATGCACCGCGGAAACCCGGATCGCTTGGCAGACTAGGGGTATGAGCAGGCGTTACCTATGGGCGGCGCTTCTGTGGGGTTTTGGGGCCTTGGCCCAAGGAGGAACCAGCCTCGAGATCCGGTGCCTCTTTCAAGGAGCTTCGTTGGAGGCCGCCCCCATTCTCCTCAACGGGATCCAAGTGGGAACCTGCCCCCAGGTAACTCTGCCCATGCCCTCGGGCAAAAGTAAGATTAGCATCCGAGCGAGCCAGAACGACGGTACCTTTTTGCAGTACGAGCGCAGCTTTCAAGGACCCATTCCCTCTCCCCTCGAGGCTACTCTCGAGCGCTTCGACCCTAGGGTTACCTTAAGCCTCAACACCAAAGCCCCCGGCCTTTATGACAGCGCCATCGCCCCCGATAACCGCTGGCTAGCGGTGGGTGGAAGCGACGGGCTTCTACGCTTGTGGGACTTGGGGGCGGCCCGGGAGGTGCGCGTTTTCAAGGGGCACACCAAGTATATTCGCTCTGTGGCCTATAGCCCCGACGGCAAATGGATTGCCAGCGGTTCGGGAGACGCCACTGTACGGTTGTGGGATGCAGTCAGCGGCAAAGAGCTCAAGAACTTCAAACTGGCCAAAAGCGTGTGGGCGGTGACCTTCGACACCTCGGGCAAACACCTGTTGGTGATTCAGCTGGGGGGCGAGGCCATGTTGCTGGACGTCGCCAGCGGGAAGCCCCTAAAGAGGTGGCAGACCTCGAGCTTCCTGTTCTCTACGGCGTTTTCTCCCTCGGGCCGCACCCTGGTGGTGGGGCGATCCAACGGCGGGGTGGAGTTTTGGGACTTGGCCAACACCCGCCTGGTCAATCAGCTACAGCTCGGCGGAGGGCCGGTCTACGCCATGGCCTTTAGCCCCGACAGCCGCTTTTTAGCGGCTGGCCGGGATAGCGGAGAGGTGATGATCTACGACCTGCTGACACCCGGCGGAGCCCAGCTCGTCGCCACCCTAACAGGGCATACGGATGCGGTGAGCAGCTTAGCCTACAGCCCTGACGGCCGGTGGCTAGCCTCCGGCAGCGCCGACCGTACCGTGCGGCTTTGGGAGCTGGCGCCAGGCGAGGCCCCCAGGCTCAACCGAGTCTGGGTGGGGCATACCGCCACCCTCAACAGCGTGTACTTCCGCAAGAACCTGCTCTACACCACGAGCAATTCCGGCAACATCCTGATATGGGCATTGCCCCAGTAGGATCACTGCCCTGCTTCCACCGCGGCCGCCTGGGCTGCCCAGCGCTCGGCTTCGGCGGGGTCGTTGCGCTGTTTGGCGTAAAAGGCCAGCTGACGCGCCGCTTGGGCAGCCGCCGTGCGCGCGGCGCTATCCCACTCGCCCCCCTTGCTGCGGTAGTCGCTCCAGGCGTTCCAGGCCCGAATGGAGAACTTGGTCTCGCCGTACAGCTCCGCCAGCAAGCGCAAGGCTGCGAGGTTGCCAGGCTCCTTGGCCACCAGGGCCTCGGCCTTTTCCACCGCCGCCTTCCAGGGGGCCAGGTCGAAGAAGCCATTGGGGTAGACCTTGCGGGCCTCTTCTCTAGCCTGCTGCACTTCTTGCAACGTCTGGGCCGAACCGAGACTGAGGACTCCCAGGGTTATCGGGACTGCCAAGCGAATCCAGAGCTTTTTCATCTTGGGCCTCCTAATCGACCTGTAGGGAAAACATCGTTCCCTTGGGAATCATACCGTAGGACCGGCTCCTCCATGTGAGGTACCCCTCAGCAGGGGCTTTTTGCGATAGACTGCGGGCGCACATCGGTTTATGAGCCTGCCTACCCTGCGTCAGATCCTCGAGCTGCCCGCCTTCGCTGGGGCGGAACTCCTGTCGGGCCATTCCCGCCTCGACCAGCTCATCACCTGGGTTCACGTCGCGGAAGTCATGGACGCTTGGCGCTTTTTGTCGGGCGGGGAACTGCTGCTTTCCACGGGGCTGGAGCTGGCTCGAGCCACCCCGGAAGCCCAGGTCACCTACCTGCGCGCGCTGGCCCAGGCCGGGGCGCACGGCTTGGCGTTGGAACTGGTGCAGTGGATGCGGGAGGTGCCCGCCGAACTGCTACAAACGGCGCGGCTGCTCGAGTTCCCCATCTTGGTCTTCCGGAAGGAGGTCCGCTTCGCCGACCTCACCCGCGCCGCCCACGAGCGCATCCTGCGCCCGCATGGGGCGGGGGAAGAGGAGCCCTTGCTCGAGTCCCTCCTGGACGCTTTGATCGAAACGGGCCGGAGCCAGGGCTTCCTCCGGCGCCAGCTCGGCCCCATCCTCTCCCTGCCCAGCCGCCCGCGTTCGACGCTGCTCTCGACGCTCGAGGCCCTGCTGGCTTCGCAGTTCAACATCGCCGAAACGGCCCGGCGGCTTGGGGTGCGGCGGCAGAGCATCTACTACCGCCTGGAGCAGCTAAAGGGCATGTTGGGCGACCTCGACAGCACCGAGCGTCGGCTGGGGCTGTGGGTGGCGCTCGAGCTGCTCAAGCGGTAATCTTGGCTTCGCCGGCTTAGAATGTAGGGAATCTACCCCTAGGTGTACGAGCTTTGCTCGTCCTGACAGGGAATCTACCTCCGGGTGTACGGAGCTTGCTCCGTCCCGAAAGGAATCTACCTCTGGGTGTACCGGCCCTGCCGGTCCCGACAGGGGATCGTCCTCCGGGTGTACGGGCACCGCCCGTCCCGAGACGCTTCCTTCGCCGCCGGTAGGCGGGGTAGGGAATCTACCCCCGCGTTTAGGGTAAGACGTACGACGTACGACGTAAGTCGCGTTTAGCGTACGACGTACGACCTAAGTCGCGGGCGTACCAGACCCCCCGGCTTTTACACACTGTCCATTGCATCCTTTCACCTAGCGGGGCTACCATTGGGGGAACCAAGGCACAGGAGGTCTTTGATGGAACGCCCCTCGTCGGAAATCATCCAGGAGAACCGCGACTACACCCTCTTCTCCTGGTCGGTGCAGAGTCAGGCCAACCCCATCCACATGACGCACGCCCAGGGGGTGTGGTTCTGGGACGGCGACGGCAACAAGTGGCTCGACTTCAGCTCCCAGCTCATCAACATCAACGTGGGGCACCAGCACCCCAAGGTACTCGAGGCCATCAAGCGCCAGGTGGATGAACTTTGCTTCGCCGGGCCTTCCTTCGCCACCGAGCCGCGCGGGAAGCTGGGCAAGAAGCTGGCCGAGGTCACCGGGTTGGCCAAGAGCTTCTTCACCCTGGGCGGGGCCGAGGCCAACGAGAACGCCATGAAGATCGCCCGGCTTTTCACCGGGCGCGACAAGATCATCACCCGCTACCGCTCCTACCATGGGGCCACCATGGGCGCCATGACCGCTTCCGGCGATCCCCGCCGCTGGCCGGTGGAGCCCGGCATCCCCGGCATCGTGCGGGTCTTCGACCCCTACTGCTACCGCTGCCCTTTTGGCAAGACCCCCGATAGCTGCAAGCGCGAGTGCGTGAGCCACATCGAAGAGGTCATCCAGATGGAAGGCCCGCACACCATCGCGGCGATCATGGTAGAGGGCATTACCGGCTCCAACGGCCTTCTGGTTCCGCCAGACGATTACTACCCCAAGCTGCGCGCCCTGTGCGATAAGTACGGCCTCCTGCTCATCACCGACGAGGTGATGTCGGGCTTCGGGCGCACGGGAAAGTGGCTCTCCACCCAGCACTACGGCATCAAGCCCGACATCGTGACCTGCGCCAAGGGCCTCACCAGCGGCTACATGCCCTTAGGGGCGGTGATCGTGAGCCAGCCCATCGCCGATTACTTCGAGAACAACATGCTCTGGGGCGGCCTGACCTACTCGGGCCACCCGGTCTCCTGCGCGGCGGCGGTGGCCAACCTCTCGGTGTATGAGGAGGAGCACCTCTTCGAGAACACCGAGGTGCAGGGGCGCTACCTCGCCGAGCGGCTCGAGGCCATGAAGCGCAAGTACGCTTGCGTGGGCGATGTGCGCTACAAGGGACTGTTCAGCGTGCTCGAGCTCGTGCGCGACAAGGCCACCAAGGAGCCCTTAGCCCCCTGGGGCGGGACTAGCCCCGAGATGCAAAAGCTGGCCGGATACCTCAAGTCCAAGCACGTCTACGCCTTCAGCCGCTTCAACATGCTGTGGGTCTGCCCGCCCTTGGTCATCACCCGAGAGGAGCTGAAGTACGGCCTGGACATCTACGAGGAGGCCTTGGCCTTGGTGGACCAGACGTTGGGAGCGGTAGCCGCCGATTGATCCGCCAAACCGGTGCGGATTCGTCTAGCGCGCGGTTTTGGCGGTCGGTCCTGGGGGACATTCCTCCCAGGCTTTTTTTGCACACTTGCTCGTGGAGGGGGTGGAAATCGTGGCGATTGAGTGGAGCCCCAGCTATGAAACGGGCGAGATGCGCATCGACAGGCAGCACCGCACCTTGTTTGATCGGGTGAACCGCCTCGAGCGCATGCTCGAGGCGGGTGAGGTATTGGATCAAGATGAGGTGGAGAATCTTTTGATCTTTTTGGAAAGCTACATAAACACCCACTTTGCCTATGAAGAGCTGTGTATGACGCTACGGGGATGCCCCATAGCCCGAAAGAATAAGGAAGCCCACGACAAACTTCTGGCGTTCTATAACGACTTCGCTCAACGTTATGCCGCGCGCGGAAAAGCCGACGTGGCGATGCTGCGGGAGCTGCATGAAGTGCTGAGCAAGTGGTTGGTGGGGCATGTGTGCAATATAGATGTGCGCTTGCGTAACCACGTTCCCGCCGGGGGG
Organism: Meiothermus sp. Pnk-1; assembly: GCF_003226535.1. Lineage (NCBI taxonomy): Bacteria > Thermotogati > Deinococcota > Deinococci > Thermales > Thermaceae > Meiothermus > Meiothermus sp. Pnk-1. Next base: position 395,619 of record NZ_QKOB01000003.1, read on the forward strand.
TTGTAGCCGCATGGACACACTGTCCATTGCACTGCTTCGGCCCAGGTTCTACCATAAGGCATCTTTGGGAGGTCGAAATGGCAGTTCGGGAACCTGAGGTGGGCATCAAGCGCGTGTCACACTGGATCGGCGGAAAAGTCGTGGAGGGCAGCTCCGGGCGCAGCGGGGTGGTGTGGAACCCGGCTACCGGGGTCCAGCAGGCCACGGTGGACTTCGCCAGCGTGGAGGAGGTGGACCAGGCGGTGGCCGTGGCCAAGGGGGCCTTCAAGGGCTGGCGGCAGACCCCCCTCTCCCGGCGGGCCGAGATCATGTTCAAGTTCCGCGAGCTCATCGACGCTAACCGTCGCAAGATCGCCGAACTCATCACCCTCGAGCACGGCAAGACCCTCCCCGACGCCCTGGGCGAGGTAGCCCGGGGGCTGGAGAACGTCGAGTTCGCCTGCGGCATCCCCAACCTGCTCAAAGGGGGCTTCTCCGAGCAGGTCAGCCGTGGGGTGGACGTCTACCAGATCCGCCAGCCGCTGGGCGTGGTGGCGGGCATCACCCCCTTCAACTTCCCCGCCATGGTGCCGATGTGGATGTTTGCCAACGCCATCGCCTGCGGCAACACCTTCGTGCTCAAGCCCTCCGAGAAAGACCCCTCGGCCAGCTTGTACCTGGCCGAGCTGCTCCAGCAAGCAGGTCTGCCCGACGGCGTGTTCAACGTGATTCAGGGCGATAAAGTGGCCGTAGATCGCCTCCTCGAGCACCCCGACGTCAAGGCCATCAGTTTCGTAGGCTCGACCCCCATCGCCAAGTACATCTACGAGACCGGCACCAAGCACGGCAAGCGCGTGCAGGCCCTGGGCGGGGCGAAGAACCACATGGTGGTGCTCCCCGACGCCGACATCGAGATGGCCGCCGACGCTGCCGTCTCGGCGGCCTATGGCTCGGCGGGCGAGCGCTGCATGGCCATCAGCGTGGTGGTGGCGGTGGGCGAGGTGGCCGACCCGCTCATCGAGGCCATCAAAGAGCGCATGCCCAAGATCAAGGTGGGGCCGGGGCTCGAGGAGGGCAGCGAGATGGGACCCCTCATCACCAAGGAGCACCGCGACAGGGTGGCCTCCTACGTGGAGAACGCCCCCCAGGAAGGGGCCACGGTGGTGGTAGATGGCCGCGAAGATCCGGTGAGCGAGCGCGAAGGCTTCTTCCTGGGCACCTCGCTCCTCGACAACGTCAAGCCGGGCATGAAGTGCTACGATGAGGAGATCTTCGGCCCCGTGCTGAGCGTGGTGCGGGTCAAGACCTACGAGGAGGCCCTCAAGCTGGTCAACGAGCACCCCTACGGCAACGGCACCGCCATCTTCACCCGCGACGGCGGCGCGGCCCGCCAGTTCCAGTTCGACGTCGAAGCAGGCATGGTGGGCATCAACGTGCCCATTCCGGTGCCGGTGGCCTACTACAGCTTCGGCGGCTGGAAGGCCAGCCTCTTCGGCGACCTGCACATGTACGGCCCCGAAGGCGTGCAGTTCTACACCCGCGCCAAGGTGGTCACCAGCCGCTGGCCCGATCCCAGCACCTCCAAGGTGGACCTGGGCTTCCCGCAGGTGCGGTAGAGTTCAGCCCGCGCGGATGTGAGGGGTTGCTATGTCCCTGGTCGATAGTGCGGGCAACCCCGTGACCGCTGCTGATCCTGCGGCTTTGGGGTATTTTGACCAGGCCCTCGATGACTTCTTGCATTTCCGCGGGGACCTGGTGGGAGACATCGAGCGCTCCATTCAAGCCGACCCCGAATTTGCCCTGGGCTATGCCTGTAAGGGTTATGTCGGCGTGCTGGGTACCGAACCCGCCGATGCCGCCGCCGCCAAGGCGGTGCTGGCGGCCTACCTAGCCCGCGCCGACCTTTCCCGGCTGAGCGAGCGCGAGCGGATGCACCTGCGGGCGGCTTGGACCCTGCTCGAGGGCGACTTTCACCGGGCCGGGCAGCTTTTGGCCGAGATCTCGCTGGCGTATCCTCGCGATACCCTGGCCCTGGCGGTGGGTCACCAGATTGACTTCTTCACCGGGAACGCCGAGATGCTGCGGGACCGGCTGGCTGGGGTAATGTATGCCTGGACCCCCGAGGATCGCCATTACCCCAACCTGCTGGGGATGCTCTCCTTTGGCCTCGAGGAGACCGGGCATTACCAGCGGGCCGAGGAGGTGGGCCTGGAAGCGGTGGAGCGCAACCCCAAGGACGTGTGGGGCATCCACGCGGTGACCCACACCTACGAGATGCAAGGGCGCTTCGCCCAGGGGATGCGCTTTATGGACCAGCGCCGCGAGGACTGGGCCAGCGGCAACTACTTCATCCTGCACAACTGGTGGCACTATGCCCTCTACGCCCTCGAGGCCGGGGAGGAGGAGCGAGCCTTGGCGATCCACGACACGGTACTGCTCACCGCCGATAATGCCGGGGTGGCGCTGTCCCTACTGGACGCCACCGCGTTATGTTGGCGGCTTTACCTCGAGGGCCACGACCTGCGCCCCCGGTTCGCGGACCAGGCCGAGCGTTGGAAGCGCAAGGTAGAACCGGCTTTTTACGCCTTCAACGATATGCATATGGTCATGGCCTTCGTGGGGGCGGGGCTCGAGAGGGAGGCCGAGGAACTCATCACCAGCCGGGAACGCTGGCTCCAGACCCATCCCCCTGAGCACGTCAGCAACGTGCGGATGACCCGCGAGATCGGGCTGCCGGTGTGCCGGGCTATCCTGGCCTTTGGACGCGGCCAGTACCGCCGGGTAGTAGAGCTTCTGTACCCCATCCGCCGCCGGCTGCACGAGTTCGGCGGCAGCCACGCCCAGCGCGATGCAGTGCTGCGGACTCTGCTCGAGGCCGCTATCCGCGGGGGGGAGTATGCGCTGTCCCAGGCCCTCCTCGGCGAGCGGATCAGCGTCAAACCGCGCAGCCCCTACAACTGGCTCAAACAGGCCCAGCTGCTCGAGCGGGTCGGAGAGAGCGCCAAAGCCGAACTGGCCCGCAAAAACGCAGCCCGCCAGCGCTTAGGTAGCGTTGGTTAGGTGGTGGGGAGGCCTTAAAACACCGCTACCTTGGCGACCATGTTGCGGAACTGGAGGGTTCCTCCGGCGAGTTGGCCGCTCTTGAGGCGCACCCCCAGGTAAAGCTCCCCTTTATTCACCCCCGAGGTAAGCTCGCTGCCTTGCCAGGTAAAGGGCTGGGTGGCCCCGCTCGAGAAGTTGACCTGGCCGATGCTCTCGAGGTTGGGGCTGTTGGCCGGGCAGGTGTAAACTCCGCTGAACGCAGTTCCGCAAGGAGGCTGGTCGGCGGCGTAGAACTCAAGCGTCACGTCCTGCTGCTGGTAGGTGACGTTGCCCACGATCTCGATGCTCTTGAGGGCCACCCCGGGCCGCTGGTCGAGCTGGGCTCGTTGCAGGACGACCGTACTGGTGCCGACTAAGGCGACTTTGGTATCGTAATCCTTGATCGAAGTGCTGAAGGGGAGAGCCGTACAAGCCGCCAGCAATCCTAAAAGGGGCACGACGAAAAGACGCTTCACGCTGCCCAGTCTAGCGGGTATGGCGGTGGCGGGGGAGTCAGCCCCCACAAACGCGGTATCATGCGCCGGATGTACGCACGGATAAGACCCTGGCTCTTCCGCCAAGACCCCGAGACCATCCACGAACGGGTCATGCACCTCCTGGCCTTTGCGGCGGGGGGGCGGCCCCGGCTCGAGCTGCTGTCGGCGTTGTTTGGCGTGCGAGATGAGCGGCTCAAGGTGAGGTTGTGGGGGCTCGAGTTCCCTAACCCCATCGGCTTGGCGGCGGGTTTCGATAAAAACGCCCTGGCCGTTCCCGCCTGGCCCGCTTTGGGCTTCGGCTACGTCGAGATCGGCAGCGTGACGGCCTTGGCCCAGCCGGGGAACCCCAAGCCCCGGCTTTTCCGGCTTCCCCAGGACCAGGCCCTCGTCAACCGCATGGGCTTCAACAACGACGGCGCGGAGGTGATTGCGGCCCGGCTCGAGCGCTGGCAGCAGATCCACGGCAAGGTGCCGGTTCCCTTGGGGATCAACCTGGGGAAATCGAAGCTCACCCCGCTCGAGGAGGCCTCCGCCGACTACCTCAAAAGCCTGGGGCGGCTCTGGCCCTATGGCGATTACTTCGCGATCAACGTGAGCTCGCCCAACACGCCGGGGCTGCGGCAGCTGCAGGAGCGGGAGCGGCTGGAGGAGCTGCTGGGGGCGGTGATGGGGTTTGCCCGCGCCCAGCCGGAAGCCAAGCCGGTCTTGCTCAAGATCGCCCCCGACCTGTCCTGGGAGCAGGTAGACGAGATCCTCGAGCTGGCCGAGCGCTACGGGCTCTCCGGCCTCATCGCCACCAACACCACCGTGGCCCGAGCTGGCCTGAAAACTCCCCTTGACGAGGCCGGCGGGTTGTCCGGTAGGCCGCTCAGGGCGCGCTCCCTGGAGGTCTTGCGGTATCTGCGCCGACAGCTCCAAGACCGCCTCCCGATCATCTCGGTGGGCGGGATCTTTACCGCAGAGGACGTGCTCGAGCGCTTGCAAGCGGGGGCCTCGTTGGTCCAGGTATACACCGGATTCGTCTACGAAGGCCCGTTCATGCTCAGGAAGCTGAACCGGGGGCTGCTCGAGCACCTCGAGCGGTTAGGCCTGCAGGGCGTCGAAGATCTGCGCCGATCCTCCAGCCCATGAGGGCGAAAAATCAGGCCCCTACCGTAAGGCTCGGATGGACGAAGACCTCGCGTCCTTCCACCAGGGTCATCACCGGCCAACCGGAGAGCCGCCACCCCGCCCAGGGGCTGAACTTGGCCTTGGAGGCGAAATGGGTCGGGTCCACCGCCCGCTCGCTGTTGGGATCGAGAAGGGTCAGGCTGGCCTCGTGGCCCTCCTCGAGGCGAATTGGCCTGAAGCCCAGTACCCGCCGCGGCCCGTCGGTGAAGCGCTCGATCAGGGTGGCTAGAGGGAAGCCCTGTTTGAGGCAAAGCTCGGTGTAGAGGAGCGGGAATGCCACCTCGAGGCTGGGAATCCCGAAGGGGGCCCGCAGCAAATCCTGTTCCTTCTCGGCCTGGGTGTGAGGGGCGTGGTCGGTGCCGATGCAGTCAATCGAGCCCTCCAGCAAACCTCGGATGAGCGCTTCGCGGTCGGTTTGGGTACGCAAGGGCGGGGCGACTTTGTACACCGGGTCGAGGCTTTCCAGCCGCTCGTCGGTGAGGGTGAGGTGGTGCGGCGCGACCTCGGCGGTGACGGGCAGGCCCCGGGCCCTGGCCCGGCGGATAAGTTCCAGACCTCGAGCGGTGGATAGGTGCTGGATATGCAGCCGGGCGTCCTGCGCCGGGCGCTCCAACACGTAGCTTAGGATCTCCAGATCCCGCGCGATCCTGGCTGCTTCCGCCGCGGCTGGGTTTCCGGGCAAACCCAAGCGGAACGATACCGGCCCCTCGTTCATCACCCCACCCCGGCGCAGGCCGGCGTCCTCCGCGTGCACCGCGACCGGCAAGCCCCAGGAGGCCGCGTAGGTAAGACCCAAGGCCAGCACCCCGGCGTCTTCATTGGTCTTGCCGTCGTCGGTGAGCATGACCGCCCCGGCTTCCTTGAGCAGCTTGGCTTCGGTGAGGAGCTTGCCCTCTTGCCCTTGGGTGAGGGCGGCGGCGGGATGGAGCCGGGCCTGGCCGATCTGGCGGGCCTTTTTGATGAGGGCTGCCACGACCTCAGGCTGATCTACCGGGGGCGTGGTGTTGGGCATCGAGACCACGTCGGTGTAGCCGCCTCGGGCGGCGGCGGTGAGGCCGGTCTCGAGGTTTTCTTTTACCTCCTGCCCCGGTTCGCGCAGGTGGGCGTGGGGATCGAAAAAGCCAGGGCAGAGGATGAGCCCGCCGGCATCGAGGGTGCGCTGGGCATTTCCACCGTCCAGCGCCAGGATCTTGCCTTCACCAATCAATACGTCGGCTGGGCCGCGCTCGCCGGAGGCGTCCACCAGCCGGACGTTTTTGAGGAGGATTTCGCCTTGCACGAATGCTCCTTTCGAAAAAACTGGCTAAGCGCCTTTTCTCCCCACCAGCAGGTGGTACAGCACCGCCATCCGCACCGCCTGGCCGTTGGCCACCTGGCGTTCGATGAGGCTTTGGGCAGCCTCGGCTAGGGTGCCCTCGAGCTCCACGTCGCGGTTCATCGGGCCGGGGTGGAGGAGGAGGGCTCCCGGCTTGGCCCATCCCAGGCGTTCTTGGGTGATCTGATAGCCGGCGACGTACTCAGGCTCGCTGGGCAGGAGCCCCTTGTCCATCCGCTCTCGCTGTAGCCGCAGGGCCATCACCGCGTCGGCATCCTGGAGGGCTTGGCGGAGGTGGGTGGTCATCGTGACGTTGGGAAGCCCGCCGGGCAGCAGGGTCGCCGGGCCACATAGCCAGACCTCGGCCCCCAGCATGGGCAGCAACTCGGCGCCCGAGCGGGCCACGCGGGAGTGCAGGATGTCCCCCACGATGGCGATCTTCTTGCCCTCGAGGGAACCTAAGCGCTCGAGCAGGCTAAAGGCATCCAAGAGCGCCTGGGTGGGGTGGGCCCGCCAACCGTCCCCGGCGTTGATGATGGGTTTTCCCAACCACCGGGCGGCCTGGTGAGGCATCCCGGCGGCGTCGCTGCGGATCACGTAGGCGTCAATGCCCATCGCGTCCAGGGTGAGCAGGGTATCCTTGTAGGACTCTCCTTTGGCCAAGGAGGAGGTGGCGGCACTGAAGGAGAGCACATCGGCGGACATCCTCCGGGCGGCCAGCTCGAAGGAAAGCCGGGTGCGCGTAGAATTCTCGAAAAAGACCGTGGCTACGGTGAACCCGGTGAGGGCGGGAACCTTCTTGACCGGCCTCGAGAGCACCTCTTGCATCAGCTTGGCCGTTTCAAAGAGGTCTTCGATGTGCTTGCGATTCCAGCCTTGGAAGTCGAGCAGATGTTTGGGGAAGGCGGCTTGCTGGGTCAGCTCAGCGATCATGGCTCCTCCTGGGGGTAGAGGGGTGAGCTACGGTCGCTCCCATAGCTCCACCCCGTCCTCTCCGTCGGTCTCGCTGATCTTGACCTTGACCAGCTCGCTTTTGCTGGTGGGCAGGTTTTTGCCCACGAAGTCCGCCCGGATGGGCAACTCGCGGTGTCCTCGGTCTACCATGACCGCCAGGTAGATGCGCTGGGGGCGGCCCAGATCCACCAGGGCGTCGAGGGCCGCCCGCACCGTGCGCCCGGTGTAGATCACGTCGTCTACCAGCACGACGGAGCGCCCGGCGACGTCAAAGGGAATGCGGGTTTCGCGCACCTTGGGCTGGATGCCGATCTCGGAGAGGTCGTCGCGGTAGAGGGTGATGTCCAGCACCCCCACCGGGATCTCCACCCCTTCAAAGGTTTCGATGATCTCGGCGATGCGCTGGGCCATGGGGATGCCGCGGGTGTGGATGCCCACCAGCGCCAATCCCTCGGTACCCTTGTTCTTCTCTACGATCTCGTGAGCGATGCGGGTGAGGGCCCGCCGCACGTCGTCCGGGGTCATGATCTGGGCCTTGAGGGTCATGGGCACCTCCGGCTAAAGACTCTGGCCTGCGGCAAAAAAAAGGCGCCCGAAGGCGTACTAAACCTCGAGCTGTGCGGATAAAGCTCCATTTTCCTCCCTTCCCGGCCTCGCGGGGCCGGACTTAAAGGTCTACCCAAGATACGCCCCGCCCAACCGGCCGTCAAGCTTTGCCCCCGTCAAGATTAAGGTTTTGCTCATGTTCGCCGGGCCGCGCTTTGGGGCAGAATGTGAGAAGGGCACCCATACCCTTTGGAGGTTTTGGTCTGCTGCTCGTCAACGGACACCCGGTCATCCACGGGCTTCTCAAGATCCCCCGGGTACGGCGTCCGGTGGCCGAGTTTTACCTCCCCGCCTCCGGCCAGGGCCGCCGCCCGGTACGGCTAGGGGAGTCGGTGAGTGTGGACCTCGAGTTCGGCCCGGAGTTTCTCATGCACGTATTCTTCGCCGAGGCTACGGGCGAAGGGTACCGGGTGCGGTTGGTGGGGGGAACCGGCGGCCTCTCCCGCGTCATCCCCGCCAAGGTCTACGAGAACGTGCGGGCTTCGAGGGTGGTCCTGGAGATCCTAGCCGAGGTAGGCGAGGGGGCCGGGGAGATCAGCCTCTCTGAGCCGCTGCGGCGCTGGGTGCGTGGGGCTGGTCCTGCCTACCAGGCCCTCGAGGCCTTGGTGCTGGCCCTCGACTGCGACTGGCGCATGCTTCCCGGGGGAGAGGTGTGGGTGGGGAAAGAGCAGTGGCCGCGTTACGAACGGGTGGTAAAGGTCGCCCGGGCCTCCCCCCAGAGCGGGCGCTATACCTTTCCGCTCGAGCCCGAGCTCCTCCCCGGTACCTTGTTGATGGGCCAGTACCGGGGGATGGAGGGGGTGTTGGGGCGGGTGGAGCAGGTCATCCACCGGATTGGCGAGGAGCCCTACACGGAGGTGCTCTGCTCCTGATGCCCAGGTTGGGCGGGGCCGAATAGAATGGACCCATGCGCATTCTGCACACCGCAGACTGGCACCTGGGCAAGCTGCTCAAAGGAACCGACCGCACCCCGGAGATCGCAGCGGCGCTGGAGGAGCTGGTATCGCTGGTTCGTTCCGAACGGGTGGAGCTGGTGCTGGTGGCGGGCGACCTCTTCGACCGGCCTCAGGTCTCCGCCGAGGCGGAGGCGGCGGCGTTTGGCTTTTTTCACAGGCTGCACGAACTCCAGGTTCCGGCCTGGGTGATCGCGGGGAACCACGACCCCCGGGAGCGGCTCGAGGCCCTCGCCCCGCTGCTTGCCTTGGCGGGGACTACGGTGCGGGGGGAGGTGCGGCTCTCCGGCCAGGGGGGGGTAGTCTGCTTCCCGGGTGGTCAAGCCGCGTTGCTTCCCTTTCTCTCCGAGCGCCGATTGGTCAAGGCCCAGATGCTTCTGGAGGGGGAGGGAACCCAGTGGAAAGGGATCTACGCCGACGGGATGCGCCGGGTGGTGGACAACCTCTGCGCCGGGATGAACGCCGCGGGCGTGAAGCTGATCATGGGTCACCTCACCGTGGAGGGCTCGCGGCTGGGGGGTGGGGAGTTTCAGTTTTACTGTAGCAATAGCTACGCGGTCTCGCCCAGCATCTTTCCTACCAGCCTGAGCTATGTGGCCTTGGGGCATATCCATCGCCAGCAGCAGGTTTCGGAAGCCCCGGTGGCCTGGTATCCGGGTTCGCTGGTGCAGCTCGACTTCGGGGAAGGGGAAAACGCCCCACGAGGAGCCCTCCTCATCGAGGTTGAACCGGGGACCCCGCCCAGGGTTCACCCCGTTGAGGCCCGCTGGGGCAAGCCCCTCAAGACCTTCCGCATCAAACTGGAACACCTCGAGCGCCGCCTGGACGAGCTGGCCACCTGGGGGGGCTACGCCAAGCTGGTGCTGGAAGGCCGGGGCAACGCGGCTTTGCGCGAGCGGCTGTTCAAGGAGTTTCCAGGGCTGCTCGAGGTCGAGTTCCACACCCCGGAATCCGCAGCCACCCCCCCGGTCGCGCCGATGCCAGAGGAACTCGACTGGGCCGATACCTACACCAGCTACGTCCGCGACACCTATGGCGGCGAGCCCGACGAAGCCCTGCTCTCGGCGTTTCGCCAGGTTTATGAGGAAGTCCACGCTGCCGAAGCGGCGATCTGACCGCTTTCCAAAGGAGATCCATGCGACCTCTCCGACTCCGTGTAGAAGGCTTTGGGGCTTACCTCGAGCCGCAGGAAATCCTCTTTGACGAGGTGGAACTATTCGCCATCACCGGCCCCACCGGCTCGGGCAAAAGTACCCTTTTGGACGCGATCACCTACGCCCTCTACAAGCAGACCCCGCGCATCGGGGCCAAGGGATTTTCCGAACTCAGGCATCCCGGCGCGGCCCATACCCGGGTCGAGCTCGAGTTCGGCGTGGCCGAGCAGGTCTGGCGGGTGGTGCGGGTGCTGGGCAAGGACAACCAGCACCGGCTCGAGTACCTCCAGGATGGGACTTGGCGGGTGCACCTTTCCTCTGAGAAGGCCAAGACCTTAGATGCCCAGATCGCCCATCTGCTCGGCATGGACTACGACACCTTCACCCGTGCCATTTTGCTGCCGCAGGGCCAGTTCGACCTCTTTTTACGCGGGGCAGCCAAGGACCGCCGCGAGACCCTGATCAAGCTCTACGGCCTGGAGCGCCTCAAGGCGATGCGCGAGCGGGTGGGCGAGCACCTGCGGGAGGCTCGGGAAAGGCTGAAGCTGCTGGAAGGAGAGCTTCTGGCTCTAGAAGAGGCCGAGGAAGGTCGGCTCGAGGCCTTGCGCGAAGAGATCGAAAAGCTCAGGCGCGAAGAGGGCTCCCTCGAGGCCCAGGTGGCCCAGGCCGAGCGCGACCTAAAGCGGCGTGAGGAACTGGCCCAGAAGTTCGAGGAGTGGGAGCGCATGCAGCGCACCCTGAAGCGCCTGGAGGTCGAAGCGACGGATCTTGCTCAGTTCAAGCTCCGGCTCGAGCGGGCCCAAGCCGCGGAGCGGGTGTTGCCCCAGGTGGAAGCCTTCGAGGCTGCCCAGCGCGAGGCCCACCAAGCGAGAACTCACGCCGATCGGGCACGCTCCGAGGCTGAGCGCTTGCAGGCCGAACTCAGCCGCCTCGAGGCCGGCTACGACCTGGCCGCGCTCGAGGCGGCCAAGGCCGAACTGGCCCGGCTCCCGCTGCTCGAGGCGTGGGAAAAATCGCTCATGCGCCACGGCGGAAACCTGAACCTCCGGCATCCTGCCCCCCTATCTTTCGATGAAGACCGGCTCAAAGCGATAGGAGAAGCCGAGCGCGCCTGGGGGGAGGTGGAAAAGCTCGAGGGGCGGCTGGCTCAACTCGAGGGTGAGCTCGCCCAAGAGCAAGCCCGTCTGCGCAGACGCCAAGCGGAGCGGGACGGGCTCGAGCGGGAGCTGGAGCGCCTCAAGGCCTTGGGACAGGAGGCGGCCAAGGTTCACGAGGCCGCCAAGGCAGCCTTCGAAGCGGCGCAGCAAAAGGCCGGGGTGCTGCTCCACCGGCACCTGCTTCGCGCGGGAGAGCCCTGCCCGTTGTGTGCGCAGCCGGTGGCGGCGCTCCCCCCCGAGGCCCCCCTTCCGGATCTGGAGGGGTTGCGGCTCGAGCTAGCCCGTACCGACCAGCAGTTGCAAGAGCTGCGCGGCGCTTACCAGGAGAAGCGCGGCTCGCTCAAGGCCCTTAGCGAGAGCCTGCCCGAGGAAGCGCAGCGGCTCGCGGCCCGCCAGCAGGAGCGGGACAAGTTGGCGGGGGAAGTGCAGCAGCTCAAAGCCGGGCTCTTCGGTTCGCCGGAGTCGCTCGCGGAGGAACGGGTGCGGATGCTGGCCGGGTTGGCCGCCCAACTCCGGGCCGCGACCGGCGGGGAGGCGGTAGGCCGCTTCAAAGCCGCGTTGCAGAAGAAGGCCTCCGACCTCGAGGCCACCAGAAGCCGCCTGGAAGAGGCCGAGCAGCGCCTGGCCGAAGCCCAGCGCAAACACCTGGCCGCCGAGGAGGCCGCCAAAGCCGCCGAAAGCGGGCTGGCTCGGCTTGAGCAAAGCCTCTCGATCTCGCTGCGAAACGCCGGGTTTACCGGTCCTGACGAGGTACGTAAAGCCCAGCTGAGCCCGGCGGAGCGTGACTCGCTAACCCAGCGCATCGAGAGCCACCAGAAGGACAAAGAATACGCGACCAAGCGGCTCGAGGTGCTCACTGCCGAACTCATCGGGCAGCCGCTGGTGGGGCCGGAGGCGGTGCGGGAGGCGAAGGGCAGGCTGGACGAGCTGCGCGCGCGGGCCAAGGAGGTCCACGGGCGGCGGGTGGGGCTCGAGGGCGATCTGGATCGGCTGGAAGGGCAGCTCAAGCGCAAACGCGAGATCCAAGGCGAACAGGCCAAGCTAAGCCAATCCGTAGATCTATGGGAACGCTTGGCCCGGGACCTGCAAGGTGACCGCTTTCAGGATTATCTGCTCGAGCGCTACCAGACCGGGCTCTTGCAGCGGGCCACCGAGCTGATGGGCGAACTCTCCGGCGGGCGTTACCGCTTCTGCTTGGATGGGGGGGAGTACGCGGTGGAAGACCGCTGGATACATGCCGTCCGCCCGGTGCGCACCCTCTCCGGCGGGGAGAGCTTTTTGGCCTCGTTGTCGCTGGCGTTGTCGCTCTCGGAACACCTCTCGCGGGGTAGGATCGGGGCGCTATTCCTCGATGAAGGCTTTGGAACGCTGGACGCCGAGACGTTGGAACAAGTAGCCGGGGTTTTAGAAGCCTTGCCCACCCGAGGCCGCCTGGTGGGGATCGTCACCCATGTCGAAGCCCTAGCCGAGCGGCTCCCGGCCCGGTTGGTGGTGGACAAGCACCCTTCGGGGAGTCGGTTGCGCTGGCTCGAGCGTTAAGCCACCCCTCGCTTTGCTCGGCGAAAATACGCCACCCCACGGCTTGCGCCGAAACAAGCGTCTCGCTACCCCGCCTACCGGCGGTGAAAGAGGCGTCTCGCTCGGCGAAAATACGCCACCCCTCGCTTCGCTCGGCGAAAATACGCCTCTCGAGGTACAGCTTGGGCTCGCGCTGGGGGGCGGGTATGCTGTAGGTCGTTTGGCTCTTGGGGTATGAAGGGGAATCCGCTTGATCCGTCCTTATTGTTGGGGCCCCCCACAGGGGGCGTAACCGATAGGCCTTGGCTTGCATTTGGCGGAACGCCTCGGGCGGGGTTCGCATGACCCGTATTTTTCGTAACTCCGTGGTGGTCATGATCGGCACCCTAGCCAGCCGGCTGCTGGGGGTATTGCGCCAGATCGTCTTCAATAACGCCTACGCCTCGGATACCCTCAAGGACGCTTTCAACGTGGCCTACCGGGTGCCTAACCTCTTCCGCGAGCTGCTGGCCGAGGGCGGGGTGCAAAACGCCCTGATCCCGGTGCTCAAATCCTTGCCCGACGCGGAGGTTCCGGTGTTCGCCCGCCGCTTCGGGGCCTTGTTGCTGGGGCTCAACCTGGCGGTGATCGGGCTGTGCTGGGCGGCGGCCCCTTGGCTGGCCGGGCTCCTGATCTCGCCGGGCAGCCCCCACCTGCGAGAGCCGCAGAACTTCCAGACGGTGGTGCTCCTGATGCGGCTGGCTTTGCCCTTCCTGCTGGGCATCTCGATGTCGGCCCTGTTCACCGCGCTCCTCCAGGCCGACGAGCGCTTCGGGGCCAGCAGCTTCAGCCCCTTGGCTTTCAACCTGGGCTCGATGGCCTTGATGCTCCTGTGGCCCGGCGACCCGGTGATGCTGGGGCTCTCGGTCACGGTAGGGGGATTCTTGCAGGCATTGGTGCAGCTTCCTTACCTGCGGGGGTTTGGCCTCGAGTTCAGGCCCCACCCCGCTCTTGGGCGCGCTCTGGCCCGGATGGGTCCTTTTGTCTTCACCACCTCCACCCGCCAGGTTCTGAACTTGGTGTTGGTGAATATCCTGACCTTTTACCCGCAAGCTACCGTGACCGGTTTTTACAACGCCGAGCTGGTCTACCTCACCGCTTTGGGGGTACTGGCGGTTTCCCCGGCGATGGCCGCGTATCCCCGCATGTCCGAGCTATATGCCAAAGGAGACCTTCCCGGCTTCAACCGCCTCCTTGAGGGGATGATCGCTCGGGTAGCGGTTCTGCTAGGGCTGGCCTCTGCGCTGATGGGTTGGTTGGCTCCTTGGCTGGCCTCGGTTTTCGCCTGGACCGCGAACTTCACCCAGGCCAACCGCGAGCTCACCACCCTCTTCCTGCTCACTTTCAGTTTTTCCCTCCTCCCCTGGGGCCTCAACGCCCTCTTGGTGCGAGGGTTCTATGCGGTAGGGGAAGTCCAGCGGGCGGTGCGCATCTCGGTGCTGGTGGTGCTCTTGAACACCCTGGGCTACTGGCTCCTCAAAGGGCAAAGCCTCTATCTGCTCAACGCCGCGACGGTATTGGCCGGTTTGGTCGGGATGCTACTCTACGCCCGCCGATTAGGAATTTTTGGGCATTTGCGCCTGGGCTGGTTGGTTTTTCTGCTGGCCCGGGTGGGCCTCGCAGCCCTCATCTCGGGAGCTCCGGCCTACTTCGTGGCCCGCCTCTTCGGGCCGCCGCAGAATTTTTTTCACGACCTCCCGGCCTTGGTCGTAGCCGGGGGGGTGGGGCTTTTGGTGTATGTGGGGGTGGCTCGAGCCCTGCGGCTGTCGCTCAGGGGGTGAGCCGGTGGCGGTCGCGGGGGAAGGCCCGCGCATAGCGCACGTTGGGCAACCCCAAGAGCTTCTGGGTGAGCCGTTCCGCCCCGATGGCGAACCCGCCGTGGGGGGGCATCCCGTACTTGAACACCTCCAAGTAGCCTGTGAAGTTCGCCGGGTCGTTGCCTTTTTTCCTTAGTTGCTCGACCAAAACCTCGTACTGGTGCACCCGCTGCCCACCCGAGGTGATCTCCAGCCCGCGGAATAACAGGTCGAAGCCCCGCGTCACCCCGTTTCCCTCGGGGTAGGCGTAAAAGGGTCGGGCCACTTCGGGGTACTTGGTGACGAAGAGGAAGTCCACCCCCCACCGCTCCTTGGCGTAAGCCCCCAACGCCCGCTCGGCCTCCTCGTTGAAATCCTGGCCAACCGGCATAGAAAGCTCTTCGCGCAGGATGCGCCGAGCTTCGGCGTGAGAGAGCCGGGGCATCTCTTGGGTGTTGGGCCACTCCACCTCGAGCATCGCCAGCTGCTTGGGCGTAGCCTGCCGGGCCTCCTCGAGCATGGCCCGCAGCAGGTTCTCCTCGAGGTCGATAACCTCGAACTCGTCTTGGATGAAGCCCATCTCCACGTCGAGCGACAGATATTCGTTCAGGTGGCGGCTGGTGGCGTGCTCTTCGGCGCGGAAGACCGGGGCCACCTCGTAGACCCGCTCGTAGACCCCCACCATGATCTGCTTGTAGAGCTGGGGCGATTGGGCTAGGTAGGCCCGTTTCTCGAAGTAATCCACCCCGAAGAGGTTACTCCCCCCCTCGGCCCCCGCCGAGACGATCTTGGGGGTGTAGATCTCGGTGAACCCTTGCGCATCCAAGTAGTTGCGGAAACCGCGCACCAAGGCCGCCTGCACCTTTAGGGCGGCCCGGGCTTTCTCCCCCCGCAAGCTCACGTAGCGGTACTCGAGTAGGGTCTCTGGGTTGACCCGCCACTCTTCCTTGGGGATCTCGATGGGGGAGGGCTCGAGGGCCGCCGACACCACTTCGATCCCGTTGGCCAGCACCTCATAGCCGCCGGGGGCTTTGGCGTTTTCCACCACCTTGCCCGTTACCCGTAGGCTCGACTCGGCCAGGGGGAGGTTCACCCCCTTCTCCACCACTACTTGCACGATCCCGCTGCGGTCACGCAGGAGGGCGAACTGGATGCCCCCCAGGTCGCGCTTCCAGTGCAAAAAGCCCAGCAGGCTAACCTGCTCCCCGACGTGATGGGGTACTTCGCTTGCCAGTACTCTCGACATCGCTTTGCTCCTCATCGAAAACCCCCCGGCGCAAGGGCGGGCCGGGGGGCGTTTGCCTATTCCCCCGCTTAGGAATTGTCGTCCCTACGACCCCACATCTTGCTAGAGAGTCTACGGGCAGGCTTCCTCCGGGTCAAGCGAAGGCAAACAACCGCTGGGCGTTTTCATCGGTGAGGTGCTCCATCGCTCGGCTTTCCATCTCCCTCAGCGCGGCCAGCTGCTCGAGGGTGTGGCGCACCAGGGCCGGATGGTTGCGCTTGCCCCGGTGTGGCTCGGGGGGGAGAAAGGGGCTGTCGGTCTCTACTAACAGCCTGTCGAGCGGCACCTGCCGGGCGGCATCTCGCAGGGTGTCGTTCTTCTTGTAGGTGAGGGACCCGGCGAAGCTGAAGTAGCCCCCGAGCTCCAAGCCCACCTGCAGCAGTTGCTTATGCCCCCCGAAGGCGTGGAGCACGAACCGGGGAGGGCGGTGGAGCCGGAGCCACTCGGCCAGCTCGCGCTCGGCGTCGTCGCTGCCTTTGGCGCTGCGGACGTGAAAGATGAGGGGGAGGCCCCGGCTTTGGGCGAGTTGGGCTTGGAAGTCCAAGGCCCGGTACTGGGCAGAACGGGTTTCGGGTTTCCAGTAAAAATCCAGCCCACTTTCGCCGATAGCCCGCACTTTGGGGTGCCGGGCGAGTTCGCTCAGGTCGGCCTCGAGGTGGGAGGAGAGCTGCTCGGCCTCGGTGGGGTGTAGCCCGACGGCGGCCCAGACGTTGGGGGTTTTCGCGGCGATTTCGAGGGCTTTGCGGTTTTTCACCGGGTCGGTGCCGATGGTTAGGAGGGCGCGGAAGTCGCGCGCTGCATGGAGGGCAGCCTCGAGTTCGCCTGCTTCTAGGTAGTCCAAGTGGCAGTGGGTGTCGGTCACGCGGACTAGGGTATCGGGGAGGGGAAGAGGGCATTGGAGCGTAAGGAACGTTGCCTAGGGGCCTGGTAGCGCTGACCGCACGTCAGACGTGGTACGTCACACGTCCTTCGTACGAAGGAGATCGGTCCCCTAGGTGTACGGGCATCGCCCGTCCCGCTAGGGAATCTACCCCCGCGTTTAGCCTCTGGCGTTTTGCGTATAGCGTACGACGTAATTCGCGTTAGGGCCGCTATGCGGCCCTAGATGTATATCCGCTCATGCAAGAGAAGAGGTCGCTTTGCTTGATGCCCGGGCCTCAACCTCGCGTTTGAACTCCTCTAGAGTTACTTTCAAAAGCTTGTGGGGTTCGCCAAACATGCTGGCGTAAATGTCGGCCGCCCGGTTCATCAGGGGGGACTTGAAGTGAGGTTGACCCTCGAAATGAAGCCTAACGCGGCTGCCGTTTTCGGTAGGCTCGAACCACACCGATCCCTCTACCACCAAGTCGTGTTCGGCTCCTTCGATGCTGGCAAAACGGACATAACGAGGGGCTTCGCGCTCCACCGCTCGAGCGGTCCAAACTAGATCTACCGGAGGCATACCCCGAGCCCGGAACATCCATCCTTCGCCGTGGCGCTTGACCTCCTTGAGGTAAGTGGACCAGCGGGGCCAGCTGGAGAAGTCTTGGAATGCTTCCCAAACGACTTCGACCGGAGCGGCAATTACGATCTCGAGGTCCTCTTCGAAGCGCATTCCACACCTCCTGCAACCCAAGCTTTGGGACTGTGGGCAAAGAGGGTCTACCCGGGGTGTTCTCTATAAAATAATCGGGACATTTGTCCCGAATTGTGACGGTGTTGCAAATTGTTCTGGAATGGAGTCAACTTATACCTTTCCAGTCGCTGCGTACCCTCTTGCGGAAAGGGTTTTCTCCGGGCGTACGTCTATTGGCTTCCACGGCGCACGCCTTATTGCGGAGGACGCGCGGTCGGCAGTGGGCTAAGCGCTCTCCGGAAGGTTCTCGGCTTGTGGGACCCTGGAGGCAGGCTGGTGACGCGGTTAGCCCGCTTTTCTGCTTTAGCGTGTTGCCTCTGGTGCGCCTTTCCGGAGCACTAAAGGCTCCCCGTGGGGTGTTGGTGGCGAGGTGAAACGACCGCCTCGAGCCATCCTACAAACGCTTGCAACCCCCGGTGGTACATCTGCAGGCGCCTTTCGGCCTTGCTGGCTTTGCTCTCGATAGCAGGAACCAAACCCCAGCTGGCGTTCATCGGTTGAAAACCTTGGGGGTTGGCCGTGGCCAGGTAACGAACCAGCCCACCCAGCATGGAGGTCTCGGGAGGGACGACGGCCTCTGCGCCCAAGGCCAGCCGCGCCGCGTTTACCCCGGCCAGCCAGCCAGTCGCGGCGGATTCCAAGTAGCCCTCCACCCCAGAGAGCACCCCGCAAACCAGCAACTCGGGGTGTTGGCGTAGCTGCAGGGTGGGGTGGATGAGCCGAGGGGCGTTGAGGTAGGTGTTACGGTGCATGACCCCATAGCGCACGATCTCGGCATGCTCGAGCCCGGGGATACTCTGCACCAAGAGCTTTTGGTCGCCCCACTTGAGTCCGGTCTGGAAGCCTACCAAGCTCCACATCCGCCCCGCCGGGTCCTCCGCGCGCAGCTGCACCACCGCAAAAGGCTCCTTGCCGGTACGCGGATCGGGCAGGCCCACCGGCTTCATGGGGCCAAACCGCGGGGTCTGATAGCCGCGCCGGGCTAGCTCCTCGATGGGCATACAGCCCTCGAAGAACTCCAGGTGCTCCCAGTCGTGGGGGGTGTGCTTTCTCGCCTGCGTCAGCAGCTCGTAAAAGCGAGCGTACTCCTCCTCGGTCAAGGGGCAGTTGAGGTAATCGGCGCTTTGTCCGTATCGGCCGGCGCGGTACACAACCTCGAGGTTGATGCTCTCTCCCAGCACCACCGGGGCCGCCGCGTCGTAAAACCCCAAAAACTCCTCCCCAATCAGCGATTGCAGATGGGCCGCCAGGGCGTCGGAGGTGAGCGGACCGGTAGCGATCACCACGATCCCCTGAGGGATCTCAGGGATTTCCTCGCGGACCACTTCGATGTAGGGGTGGCTCGAGACGGCCTGGGTAATGAAGGCCGAAAACCCCTCGCGCTCAACCGCCAAAGCCCCCCCAGCCGGGATGCGGTGCAAGTCCGCGGCCCTCATCACTACCGAGCCCGCCGAGCGCATCTCGGCCTGCAAGAGTCCCTTGGCGTTGTTCGGCCCCTCCCCGCCCAGGCTATTCGAGCAGACCAACTCGGCAAAACCCCCGGTACGGTGGGCCGGGGTCATCCTGTGTGGGCGCATCTCGTAAAGGCGAACCCTCACGCCCGATTGGGCAGCAGCCAGAGCCGCCTCCGACCCAGCCAACCCGGCTCCGATGACATGAATACGGTCCATCCTTCTACTCTAGCGCGTCTCGGGCCGGCCGATCCTGGGGTTGACCCCTCAAGCTGCTTAAGATCCTCCCCATCGTCCCTAGGCTGCTTCCTATGAAGCCTCCGACACCTCCGCCTACAAGCCCGATCGCAGCCCCCGCAGCTCCCCCTACCTCGTGGGAGAGGGCGGCCCCGAGGGCCAAGCCCACCAAGGCCCCCATCAGGGCCCCACAGAAGACCCCGCTCAAGATACCCTTCAACCGGCTGCTGGTCCGGATCCAGACCAAGACCCCCGTCACCGCTCCCACCACGGCCCCCCCCAGACCGCTCATCACGCCCACCACGAAACCTACGATCTGTAGGGTCTTGGCATCGGTGCTATGAGCCCCTTCAGCAGCCGCCAGAATCAAAGCTTCAACTATCCCATTCATCGAAACCATCCTTGGCGGGGCGGTTTCCCAGCCCGGAGCGGTACAGTAAATACCCCAGCACCCCCACCAGAAGGAAAGGGACGGGTACCATCAATCCAAGCCCCCAGGCATGACCCATACCTACGTCAGCGCTTACCTCCGACCCCGAATCCTGCGCGAGCGTGCAGAGAGAGGTCGGGATGCCCTCGGTCAAAAGGTAGGGTTCCCTAAACCCCGCCGCGACCCCCGCCCGCACGCTCCACCACAGGGCCCCAGCGGCGAATCCCACCGCCAACGAAAGGGCCAGAACCATCCGGCGCACCGGCTCCTCCCCCTATCGCCCGAAAAAGAGCTCCCGCACCCCGGCCACGTAGTTGCCCTCGGGGAGCAGGATCGCTACCAAGGCCATCAGCAGTAAAGGCGGCAACAGGATCGCCAGGATCAAGCCCAGCCGCTCAAAGCGCATGTGCATGAAAAACCCCACGATCAGCGCGGCTTTGATCAGGGCAAAGGCGGTGATCAGGAAGTGCCGCAGCCAGTCCGGGTGCACATCGAAGTAATCCAGGAAATAAGACATCGCCGACAACACGAAGAGCAGACCCCACACGATAAGGTAGACCCTTATCGGCTGGTGCTGCTCGCCTTTGGTTGTGCTCGCGGGGGTTTCGGCGTATTCCATGTTTCCTCCCTTGGCCCGGTGCACGGTTTAGAACAGGTAGAAGAACGCGAAGATGAAAACCCACACCAAATCCACGAAGTGCCAGTAGAGCCCGCAAATTTCCACACCCACGTAACTGCCCCGGTCGTAAACCCCTTTTAGCACCCGCACCGCTACCGCGGTGAGGTAGATCACCCCGATGGTTACGTGCAGGCCGTGGAAGCCGGTGAGCATAAAAAAGGAAGAGCCGAATTGGGGTGCGCCCATGGGATTGCCCCAGGGGCGGAAGCCCAGATCCACGATGAGGTGAGTCCACTCAAACGCCTGCATCGAGACGAAGGTCAGGCCTAGCAGGGCGGTGAGCACCATGAATATGGCAGTCTGCACCTTACGTTTGGCGTAGGCGTGATAGACCGCGATGGCCATGGTTCCGCTCGAGCTGATCAGCACTACCGTCATGATGGCGATAAGCAAAAGCGGGACTTCGGTCTCGCCGATGTGCAAAGCAAATACTTCTTTAGGGGAAGGCCAGGAGTTGGTTGTGCTGGCCGCTAGCCGGGCCGAGGCGTAGCTGGTGATAAACGAGCCAAAGATGAAGGTGTCGGAGAGCAGGAAGATCCACATCATGGCCTTGCCCCAGACCACCTTGAAGGCCGAGAGGTCGCTGGCCCAATCGCTCACCAGTTGGCTGGGGCCCTTTAGGGTTTGCTTAGGGTGTCGCTCCACGCCGCCTCCTCATTTGCCTGCGCCTCAAGTCAATAGCAACAGCCCGTATAACGCCGCCCAGACCGCCAGCAGAAAGTGCCAGTAGAGGGCACAAAGTTCAATCCTGAGGGGGGTGGGGCGGGCGCTCACCGCTGCCCAGGCCACCAGACCGCCGGCCAGGTGCAGGCCGTGCAGGGCGGTGATCAGGTAGAAGAAGCTCGAGGAGGGGTTGCTGCTCATCCCAAAGCCCAGGCTCTGCAGCTGCCTCCAGGCCAGCAGTTGCCCCAGGATAAAGAGCCCCCCCAGGACTCCGCCCAGCCGCACCCCGGTGCGGACCCCCTGCGCCTCTCCTTTGCGGGCAGCCCAAGCAGCCCGTTGGAAAAACAGGCTCGAGCAAGCCAGCACCGCGGTGTTGAGCCATAAAAGCCCCGGCTTAGGGCTGCTTTTCCAGTCCGGTAAGCCCATCCGCACCAGGTAAGCGCTCACCAGGGCCGAGAACATCACCGTGACTATCGCTAACAAGATCCATACCCCGATCTTCGCGGTGGGTAGAGGGAAGGCTCCAGGGGGAGGATCCCCTCCCCCGCCGCCTGATCCCCGGCCTCCGCGGTGGTGGACCCCGCCAAGGCTATCCCGCTCTTTCACTTGGGGCATAGCCTACTCACCTCCGCCGCCCGCAGCCTGAGGTTGGAGGGTGGGCCGATTCTGCGGGATAAAGTCTTCTGCCTCGCCAGGCACGCTATAGTCGTAAGGCCAGCGGTACACCACTGGAGGGGGTACCGGGCCCCAGTTGCCATGGGGGGCTGGGGTGGGGGCCACCCACTCCAGGGTGGCTGCACGCCAGGGGTTTTGCCCTGAATGCTTGCCCCAGAAGATGCTATGCACCAGGTTGTAGGCAAAAAGCAGCTGGGCCGCCCCCACGATAAGGGCCACCACGGTGATAAAGCGCTCGAGGCTATGCACCGATTCGGGGACGAACTGAAGGTTATTGAAATCGTAGTAGCGGCGGGGAACCCCGGTGAGGCCGATGTAGTGCATCGGGAGGAAAATCGCGTAGGTACCGACAAAGGTAACCCAAAAGTGAATCTTACCCAGGGTTTCGTTCATCAGCCGACCCGTCACCTTGGGAAACCAGTGGTAGATCCCGGCGAAGATCGCCACGATGGCTGCCACCCCCATCACCATGTGGAAGTGCGCCACCACGAAATAGGTGTCCTGAAGCGGAAAGTCTAGCACTACGTTGCCCAAGAAGAGCCCGGTCAGCCCACCGATCAAGAACGTGTTGAGAAAGCCGATGGCGAAGAGCATGGGGGTGGTGAGGTGAATGTTGCCCCGCCATAACGTCAGCACCCAGTTGAACACCTTAACCGCAGAAGGTATGGCCACAATTAGCGTGGTCACGGCAAAGAGGAAACCAAAGTAAGGATTCATCCCGCTGGTGTACATGTGATGGGCCCATACCACAAAGCTCAAAGCCCCGATCACCAAAATCGAGAGCACCATCATGGGGTAACCGAAGATCGGTTTGCGCGCGTGCACCGCGATGATCTCGGAAATCACCCCCATCGCCGGAAGAATCACGATGTAGACCTCGGGATGGCCGAAGTACCAGAAGAGGTGCTGGAACAAAAGCGGGCTGCCCCCCTCGTGCGGCTGGAGTTGGCCGAACTGTACGATGGTCGGGATGAAGAACGAAGAGCCCGCCAACCGGTCGAGGAGCAGCATTATGCAGCCCACAAAGAGCGCTGGGAAAGCCAGCAAGGCCAGGATGGTCGCCACAAAAATCCCCCATACCGCAAGCGGCATCCGCATCAGGGTCATGCCTTTGGTGCGCAACTGCAGCACGGTGGTGACGTAATTGAGCCCACCCATGGTGAAGCCGATGATGAACAGAATCAGCGAGACCAGCATCAGCACGATGCCTAGGTCCGAACCTGGGGTTCCTTTGAGGATGGTCTGAGGGGGATAGAGGGTCCAGCCACCCCCGGTAGGGCCGCCCGGAACAAAGAAGCTCGCCAGCAGCACTAACACGGAGAGCAGATAAGCCCAGTAGCTGAGCATGTTGACGAAGGGGAAAGCCATGTCCCTGGCCCCCAGCATGAGGGGGATCAGGAGGTTGCCAAAAGTCCCCAGCAAAAACGCCGTCAGCAAGTAGATCACCATGATCATCCCATGCTGGGTTACCGCCTGGTAGTAGCGGCTGGGGTCAATGAAGGAGAACTGGCCGGGAAACCCTAGCTGCAAGCGCATGCCCCAGGAAAGCACCATTCCCACCGCTCCTACAAAGAGCGCGGTGAGGGCGTACTGGATTCCGATGACCTTGTGGTCTTGGCAGAATACATACCGGGTCCACCAGCTTTTGGGTTCCGGGCCGACGTAGTGATCGTGATAGCCAGGGTTGTAGTGCGCCATTCCTTTACTCCCCTCCTCTCTCGTCTGAAGCACGCCAGGCGCTCGAGTGCGGGCTACCGCTGGGCTTTAGGGCTGGGGCCAAATATCTGAGCCACGGTAGGGCGCTCAGAGAGCCACTTTTGGAAAGCGTCTGGCTCCATCACCACCACTTTCCCCACCATGCTGTAATGCCCCACCCCGCATAGCTCAGCGCAGATCACCTGGAACTCGCCAGTCTTGGTGGGGGTAAACCATACCTCGGTGACCATCCCCGGCACGACATCCCACTTAACCCGGAACTCTGGGACATAAAAACTGTGGATCACATCGTTGGAGCGCATTCGCAGCAACACCGGCTGGCCTACAGGCAAAGCCAACGGGCCACCCAGCACGGGGATGTCGTCCTGGCTGGCGGGGGCCTGGGGGTCTAAGCCGAACTGGTTGGCCGGGGTGAAACGTTTGATGCTGGCCGGGCCCAAGACACCGTCTTTACCCGGGTAACGATAGCTCCATAGCCATTGTTGGGTCAGCACCTCTACCACCATATGGTTTTGCGGGGGGCGGATGAGCTGGGCGTAGTAGTAAAGCCCAGGCCCCAACAACACCACAATCCCTACGGTAGTGACCGCGATCAACCCCCACTCCAGCCGGGGATTATCCACGAAGAAGAGCGCTTTGCGGTCCTTCTGGGCACGGTGATAGTACACCGAGTAGGCGATGAAGAGATTGACCCCCACCAGCGCCAAACCGGTAACGGCAAAAGTGATGACGATGAGGGTATCGAGCGACCCCCAATTAGAGGCCAAGGGGGCGAACCACCACACCTTAGCGACGGTCAAAAAGATCGTCGCCACAATCATAGCAACCAGGGTGAGGGCCACCGCCAGAGCTTGCATTGTCAGCTCCTTTATCCTTAAAAGTTTAGCGCTGACTTTATGGATTGTGAATGGCCGGCCGTACTGTTTCAAACAGCCTTTTCGTGATTTTTTGCACTACGCTGTACGCAAGACGCTAAGCGGGATGGAACATCTTTAGCGTGAATCTTGTTACCAGACCACTGGCTCTAGCCGATATTCCGCACCCCTCCCCTCCGGCCTTAGGATTTTGGGGTGGAACCCACACCCGCGCTCCAGGTTTACGACCTGGCCCATCTGGGCCTGGTGGCCGGCATCATGGACCGCATCGGCTTGGTGGGGGTGGTGGATCAGAAGGTGGGGCCCAGGCCACAGGAGAAGGTCTCCACCGGCATGGCCCTCAAAGCCGCCGTCCTTAACGCCTTGGGCTTCGTGGCCTCCCCCCTCTACCT
This sequence comes from Meiothermus sp. Pnk-1, assembly GCF_003226535.1. Classification (NCBI taxonomy): domain Bacteria; kingdom Thermotogati; phylum Deinococcota; class Deinococci; order Thermales; family Thermaceae; genus Meiothermus; species Meiothermus sp. Pnk-1. Next base: position 419,856 of record NZ_QKOB01000003.1, read on the forward strand.
CTTCGGCCACTTCTTCCAGGGCAAGCCCACAGACCACCCCCGAGCTTCTGAACGACGACTGCATGGGCCGTGTACGAGGCGGGGGTGACGGAGGTGTTTCTGGGGATCGTGGGGGCGGCCAAGAAAGCCTTCCCCTTCCCTGTCCACGCTCTGCACGTGGACTCCAGCAGTTTCCACGTGCACGGGGCTTATGGGGAGGAGAGGACGGAGGGGGAGGCGGGAGGAGAGGAAGAGCCCCGGGCCATCCGCATCGTCCACGGGTACAGCCGGGACCACCGGCCCGACCTGAGGCAGTGGGTGATGAACCTGGTGTGCGCGGACACGGGGGGCATCCCCCTGCTCTACGCCCCGGGGGACGGGAACCAGGCGGACCGGGAGACCCTGGTCTTTCTGGTGGCCCGGTACCGGGAGGCCTTGGACCTGGGGGAGGTGGTGGTGCTGGACGGGGCCAGCTACAGCCGGGAGAACCTCCTGGCCCTGGAGGGGTTTGGGTGGATCCTGCGGGTCCCCGCCACCCTGAAGGAGGCCCAGGCCCTCTTGGGGAAGGAGGTGGCGGAGGGGGCAGTGAAGCCGCACCAGCGGCCCGGCGATGCCGGTACTCAGTGGCTTCCCCTTCTCCCTGGGTACCGGGGCCTGGAGGTGGAGGTGACCTACGGGGTGCGGCAGCGGTGGCTTTTGGTGGAGAGCGAGGCGCGGCGGAGGGAAGCGGAAGAGGCCCTGGCGCGCAAGGTGGAGCGGGGGGAGGAGGAGGCGGGGAGGGTGCTCAGGCGCCTCCTTGCCCGGCGCTTTGCCTGCGAGGAGGACGCCCGGAGGGCCCTGGAGGCGGCCAGCGCCTCCCTGGCCTACCACCGGCTGGTCTTCCTGGGGTTGCGGGAGGAGAGGCGGCGGGGCCGGGTAGGGAGGCCGAGGAAGGGGGAGGGGGCTTTGGGGGTGAGCTACCGGCTTCTGGCGCGGGGGGAGGTGGACGAGGGGAAGGTGGCCCAGGCGCGGCGGGGGCTTGGGCGCTTTCTCCTGGCGACCAACGTGCTGGACCGAGAGGCCCTTCCGGCCCGGGAGGTGCTGGTGAGGTACAAGGAGCAGGGCAAGACGGTGGAGCGGGGCTTCCGCTTTCTCAAGGACCCCTTGTTCTTTGCCTCCAGCACCTACCTCAAGCGGCCGGAGCGGGTGATGGCCTTGGGGATGGTGATGGCGGTAGCCCTTTTGGTCTACGCCCTTGGGGAGTGGGAGCTAAGGCGGCGGCTCGGGGAAGAGGGGGTGCGGGTGCCGGACCAGAAGGGGAAGCCCACGGAGAGGCCCACCCTGCGGTGGATGTTCCAGTACTTCATGTGGGTCCGCCTGGTGGTGCTTGAGGGCAGGGTCTTGGTGCTCAACCTCTCCCCTGACCATGAGAAGGTGGTGCGGCTTCTGAGGGTGGAGCGATATTACCTCCTGGAGTGAGGGGGGTGCGGAATGTGGGCTCTAGTATGATTTTCGGGGCATTTTGCGGCTCCCACGTCCTACGTCATACGCCAAAGGCAGGGTGCGGGGTACCACCCCCGTAGAGCTTGCTCCAAAAACTACACAAATCTTGTTACCGGCCCACTAACCGTGAAGAAGCTTCGCTCTAGCGGGCTGTCCAGCCCAGATCGATGACCTGGGCCGACCCGGTGATGGCCCCAGCTTTGTCGGAGGCCAGGAACAGGGCGTATTCGGCTACCTCCCAGGGCTCGATCAAGCGCTTGATGGCTGCCGGGGCCAGCATCACCCTCTCCACCACCTCGCTCTCAGGGATGTGTAGGGTGCGGGCTTGGTCGGCGATCTGCGCCTGGACGAGGGGGGTATTGACGTAGGCGGGACAGATCGCGTTGCAGGTGATGCCGTACTCGGCCACCTCCAGCGCGACGGTTTTGGTGAGGCCCAGCAGCCCGTGTTTGGCCGAGATGTACGCCGACTTGAAGGGGCTGGCCACCAGGCCGTGCAGGCTCGCGATGTTGAGAATACGGCCCCAGCGCTTAGCCTTCATCCCTGGCAGGGTGTACTTGATGAGCTGGAAGGGCGCGCTTAGGAGTACCTGGAGCATCAGGTTCCAGGTTTCCTCGGGAAATTCCTCTACCGGGTGGATGCGCTGGAGCCCGGCGTTGTTGACCAAGATGTCCACCGGGCCTCCCTCCAGCGCCTTCCGGGCGAGCTCCTCGACCGCTTCTTGGCGCGAGAGGTCAGCCTGGATGAAGCTTCCTCCCAGCGCCCGGGCGAGCTCTCCGCCGCTTGGGGAGAGGTCGTTGAGGATGACCTTGGCGCCCTCGCGGGCAAAGACCTCGGCGATGGCCTTGCCGATACCACTCCCGGCCCCGGTGATCAGCGCGGTTTTTCCTTGCAGCTGCATAGCCTTATCCTATAGAGCCAGATACGCTTTCCGCACGCCTTCGTCGCGCACGAGCTGGTCTGCCAGACCCGAGAGCATCACTTTGCCGTGCTCCATCACATACCCTCGGTCGGCCACCTCCAGGCTCATGGCCACGTTCTGCTCGACCAAAAGCACCCCGATGCCCTCCGCCTTGACCCTCGAGAGCGTCAGGAGCACCTCCTCGGCCAGCTTGGGGGAGAGGCCCAGGCTGGGTTCGTCCACCATCAAAAGCTTGGGCCGCCCCATCAGGGCCCGCCCGATGGCCAGCATCTGCTGTTCGCCGCCGGACATGGTCCCGGCCAGTTGCCTGCGCCGTTCGGCCAGGCGAGGGAAGAGGGCATAGATGCGCTCGAGGTTCTCCTGCCGACCTTCCCAAGCCAGGAAAGCTGCTCCCAACAGGAGGTTTTCCTCGACGCTCATGAGAGGGAAGAGCTGCCGCCCCTCGGGGACGTGCCCCAGGCCCAGCCGGGCGCGTTTTGCGGCGGAGAGCCCGCCGAGGTCGCGCCCATCTAGCCGTACACTCCCGCCCCAGGGCCGCATCAGCCCGGAAACGGTGCGCAGCAGGGTGGTTTTGCCGGCCCCGTTGGCGCCTAGCAGCGCCACCAGCTCGCCCTGGGAGACCTCGAGGCTCACCCCGAAGAGCACCTGGGCCTTGGCGTAGCCGCCGGTGAGGTCGCGGACGCTAAGCTTCATCTCGGCCTCCGGCCCTGCAGTTCGGTCGTACGTCGCGCGTCATACGTCCTACACAATTCGGCGCACGGCGTATGACCTCTCGGTTCACGCGCTCCTCCCCAGATACGCCTCGCGCACTTTGGCGTTTTGCGCCACCTCGTCGTAGCGACCTTCAGCGATGACTTGGCCATAGTCCATCACCACCACCCGATCCGCCAGCGCCCGCACCACCGGCATCAGGTGCTCGATGAACAGGATCGCGACCCCGCTGGCGCGGACCTTCTTGACCAGTTCGACCGCCTCCATCGCCTCGGCAGGCCGTAGCCCGGCCATCACCTCGTCGAGCAGGAGCAGCTTGGGTTGGGTGCAAAGCGCCCGGGCCATCTCCAGCCGCTTGTCCTCGAGCAGGGTCAGCTCGCCCGCCGGGGTCTCGGCTTTGGGCTCCAGGCCGGTCAGCCTGAGCACCTTCTCCACCACCTCGTGCGCAGTTTTCAAGGGGGTTTGCGGCTTGCCATAGATGCCGCCTACCAATAGGTTTTCCCGCACGGTCATCTCGGGGAAGGGCTGCACGATCTGGAAAGCCCGGCCCAGGCCCCGCCAGGTGCGTTGCTCGGGCGGAAGGAGGGTGATGTCGGCCTCGAGAAAACGTATTGTGCCAGCGTCAGTGGGGTAGAGCCCGCTGATCAGGTTCAAGAGGGTGCTCTTGCCGGCCCCGTTGGGCCCGATCACCGCCAGGATCTCGCCCTGGCGCACCTCGAGGCTCGCGTTGTTGACCGCCACCAGCCCGCCAAAGCGCTTGGTCACCCTGGAAAGTTGCAGCACGACCGCGCTAGACATGCTGTTCCCCCTGCGGGCTCGAGCTGGGGATGGGTTTGGAGCGAGATCTGACCAACCCGACGAGCCCTTTGGGCAGGAAGAGGATGGTCAGTACGAGGATCACCCCGTACACCACCAGATATCCCTCGCCGATGCGCAGGCGCAGCCAGGTCTCGAGCCCCACCAGCAAGATCCCGCCCACAAGCGGCCCCGCCGTGGTGTAGAGCCCGCCGAAGATGGGGATGACCAGGGCCTCCACGGCCCGCGCCAGCCCAAAGGCGTCGTAAGGGGTGAGAAAGAGGGTTTTCATCCCATACACCCCGCCCGCGAGCCCGGCTAAGGCCGCTGAAATGGCAAACACCAGCAGCTTGACCCGCACCACCGGCACCCCCAGCACCCGCGCCACGGCCTCCCCCTGGCGGGTGGCGGCCATCGCATAGTGGAGGCGGCTTTGGCTCACCCCCAGGCTCACCAGTGCGCACCCCGCTAGCACCGTCACCGCCAGGTAGTAGCCTCCCAGCGGGAGTTGCCCCCCGAAAGCGGGCGGCACCGGCAGGCCGATGGAGCCCCCGGTGAACTGGGCTTTGAGCACCAGAGTGCGCATCACCTCGGAGAAGGCCAAGGTGGCGATGGCGAAGTACATCCCCTGTAGGCGTAAGGTAGCGAGGCCGAGCAGCAGGCTCGAGGCGGCAGCTATGGCCATCCCTACCAAGAGCGCAGGGATCGTCCCCAGCCCTGGGGCCGCCAAGGCCGCCGCGTAAGCTCCCAGCCCAAAGAACGCCCCGTGCGCCAGGGAGAGCTGACCGGTGCGGGCCAGCAGATCCCAGGAGAGGGCTAGCCCGGTAACGATGAAGGCGAACTGCGCCGTGTCGAGCAGAAAGGCCCGCCATGCCCCCAGCGGCAGCCCCGGCAGAAACAGGGCCAAAAGGAGTACCATCCCGACCAGGATCAAAGTGCCCTCCCGCGCTTCCATCGCCTCGCGAAGACCTCCTGCCAGCTACGCCAGGTGAGCGCCACGAAGATCACCAGGAAGAACACCGCCTCCACCCAGCCCCCTCCGCCCGGCAGGTAAGTGCTTACGAGGGCTTCGGCCAGGGCCAGAATGATCGCCGCGGGGATCACCCCGCGCAGGTTGCCCAGCCCGGCCATGACCACGATGGCGAAGGCCTTGAGGGTATAGGCGAAGCCCACCGTGGGCGAGGCATATAGCACCACCGAGAGCATTACCCCCGCCACCCCGGCAATGGCCGCGCTAAGGCCGAAGGCCAGCAGGTACACCTGCTCTTTCTCGATCCCCAAAAGCCCCGGCGCGACCCGGTTCTGCGCCACCGCCCGCACCGCGAAGCCCAGGCGGGTGCGGCCTAAGAACCCGTAAAGCCCGCCCAGTATGCCCAACGAGAGCAAAAACGCCGCGAACTGGGGAACCCCAAAGGAGAGCCCGGCCAGGCTGATCGTGCTGCCCTGGTAGGGGGGGCTCACCACCCGGGTCTGGGCCCCAAACACCAGCAACGCCACGTTCTGCAAAGCCACCGAGAGCCCGAAGGTCAGGAGCATCTGGTTGAGTTCGGGCGCGGCAAGGACGGGGCGGATCAGGCCATAGTAGCTGGCCGCTCCTACCAAAAAGACCACCAGCGCAGCGATGCCCAGCGAGAGGAGGGGATCGAGGCCAAAGTAGCTGAACATCCAGTAGGAGACGAAGGCCCCGATCATCAAAAACTCGCCGTGGGCGAAGTTGACGATGCCCACTACGCCCACCGCCAGGGCCAGCCCGCTGGCCACCAAGGCGTAGATCCCGGCGGCCAGCACGCCGTTGATGAGGGTTTGCAGCAGCAGCTCCATACAGGCCGCTAGTAGCTGCCGGGGTAGCGCAGCGGACGGCTGGCCCGCTCCTTGGGGAAGACCGGGCGGCGGGAGCCCTCGAGGTACTGGAACTGCAGCCAGATGCTCTGGTTGAAGCCCTGGTACTTGGTCTTACCGGTGTCGGAGGGTTTGAAGGAAAGCGGCCCAAAGGGGGTATCCATCTGTACCTTGGCCAGCGCTTCGGCGAGTTTGTCCTTGTCCGCCGATCCAGCGGCCTCGAGGGCCCGACCCAAGGAGAGCACGATGGTGTAGCCCATGGGGGCCATGTACTCGTCGGTGACCTCGCCGTACTTCTTGCGGTAGGCGCTTACAAACTTGCGCGACTCGTTGTTGGCCACCGAGGGCAGCCAGGCGGTCATGCCGGCGATATCGTTGGAGAGGTTATTCTTCTCAAACCCAGCGGGCCAAGCCGGCGGCGCGCCGTAGATGAGCTTGGGCTCGAGACCCACCTGACGGGTCTGGGCGGCGATGGGCAGGGCGTCCACGTCGTAGCCGATCCAGTAGAGGATATCCGGCTTGAAGGATTTGAAGCGGGTCAGGATCGCGGTGAAGTTCCCCGAACCCGATTTGAAGGGTTCGGCCTGCACGGCAAATCCGACCTTCTTCAGCTGGTCTTGGTAGGTTTGGATGCCCGCCGAGCCGAAAGGGCCGTCTTCGTAGAGGATGGCCACCTTGCGCGCGCCCTCCTGTTGGTAGAGGTATTTGAAGAACTCCATCGCGGCGGCGACGTTGTGGTAGTCCCAGGGGTGGTAGTGGAAGAAGCGATCATAGCCGCTGAAAGCCTGCTCGACCACGCTGCTGGCCGCGCCGATGCAGAGGAAGAGGGGCCCATACTGCTTGACCGGCCCGGAGAGCGCGAAGGTCACGCCGGAGGAGAGCCCGCCGATTACGATATCCACCTTGTCCACGGTCATCAGCTTGGTGAGGGCCGGGACCGCCGCCGCCGCGGCGTTGCCGTCGTCGGCGATGACCAGCTCGAGCTTCACCTTTCCGGAAGCGTTGACCTGGTCGGCGGCCAGTTGGAGGCCGTACAGGGCAGCTTTGCCGGCCACGGTGGAAATGGGCAGGAGCACCCCTACCCGGGCGGTGGTTTGGGCCCAAGCCAGGCCCATCAGGATGAAGACAACCGCTAAGATGCCTCTTTTCATGCTTCCTCCTCGTACAAAACCGTTGCCTCTCCTTCGATGACTTGTTCCCCGCGCTGGTTGGTGCAGATGGTCGTTAGCGTGAGGATGGGCTTATCCTCTCGGATGGCCTTGACCGTGACGGTCGCGGTGATGGTATCCCCCAGCTTGGTGGGCTTGAGGAACCTGAGGGTCTGCCCTAGATAGACCGCCCCGACCCCTGGCAGCTTGGTACCGATACAGGTCGAGATCAGCCCGGCCACCAAGATGCCCTGGGCGATCCGCTCGCCAAAGCGGCTGCGCTTGGCGTACTCTGCGTCTACGTGGAGCGGATTGGTATCCCCTACTGCGCCGATGAACATCGCCACGCTGGCCTCGCTGATGGTCTGGGTGTAGCTGGCCGAATCGCCGACCCTAAACCTCATGCATCCACCTCCAAAAACTCCCGGATTTCCTGGGCCAAAAGGGTGGGCACCTCGGCCGGGGCGGCGTGCCCGGTTTGGGGTAAGACCCGGTGCTTGGCCCCCGGGATGGCTTGGGCAATCTCCTGGGCGTATAGGGGGGGAAACAGCAGGTCCTCCTCGCCCGAGAGCACCAGGGTCGGCGCGGTGACGCCGCGCAGTTGGGGCCGCAGGTCGCCGAGGGTGAAGAACCCGGCCATCAGGTTGCGCTGGGCCTCTGCGGTAGGGGCGGCGAGCTTCATCTGCTCCAACGAAGCTGCGCTGTCTACCTCGGGGTGGGCCTCGAGATGGGCCCGTCCCCAGATCCAGGGCAAGGCGATGCGCAGTCGTCCCTCGGGGCCGCCCCATTCCAGCCCGAGCCGCCAGCTCTCGACCTTGGCCCGGATCAGCGGGTCAATCCGAGATGTGGTGCAGAGCAGGATCAGCTTGTGCAGGCCAGCAGGTTGGCGCGCCGCGTGGACCTGGGCCACGATCCCGCCGTTGGAGAGGCCCAGCAGGTGGTAGCGCTCGATGCTCAGCGCCCTGAGCAGCGCCTCCAGGTCATCGGCGTGGAGCTGGGGGGTGTAGACCCCTGGGGGGGTGCTCGAGCGCCCTTGTCCGCGCATGTCGTAGCGCAAGACCCTAAACCCCCTCAGGTGCGGCATTAAGGGCTCCCAAGCCTCGACCCGCTGAAAGATGCCGTTGGCCAGCACCAGCACAGGGCTGTCCATGCTGCCTTCCATTTGGTAGTAGAGTTCGATGCCGTTCGCGCTGACCTTAGGCATTTCGACCTCCGAAGCGCTTGGCCAGTTCGGCCTTGAGGATTTTGCCGGGGCCGCTTTTGGGTAGTTCCTCCAGGAATACGAAGTGCTTGGGAATCTTGTACCCGGCCAGCCTGCCCTTGAGGAAGGCGCGAAACTCCTCTTCCCAGCCGTGACCCTGAGCGGCCGCTTCGGCCTTGAGCGCGATGGCCGCCAAACCCACCTCGCCCCACTGGGCATCGGGTACGCCCACCACAGCGCACTCCGCCACCGCGGGATGGTCGTAGAGGGCGCGTTCGACCTCGATGGGGTAGACGTTTTCGCCCCCCGAGATGAACATCTCCTTGACCCGTCCCACGATGTAAAACCGCCCTTCCGCGTCCCGCCGGGCCAGGTCGCCGGTCTTGAGCCAGTCGCGCCCCTCGTGCCTGACCAGACACCTTGCGGTGTCCTCGGGGCGTTCGAAGTACCCCGACATCAGCGTCGGCCCGCTGAGCCAGAGTTCGCCCTCGCTGTGGGCTTCCTTTCCCTCCGCGTCCATCAGCTTGGCCCACAGGTGGGGCATCGGTCGCCCCACCGATTCCGGGTAGCGCTCGGCCTCGTCAGCTTCGAAGGTGAAGCAGTTCACCCCGCACTCGGTCAGGCCGTAGCCTTGTTTGAAGCGGAGCCCCTTAGCCCGGTACGCCTCGCGTACCGGAGCCGGGCAGGGTGCGCCGCCGGAGATGGCCCAGCGCACGCTGGAGAAATCCGTTCGCTCAAAATCCGGATGGTGGGCGAGCATCTGGTACATGGTGGGTACCAAGAACAACAGGCTCACCCGGTGCTGGCTCACCCAGGCCAGGTACTCGGCGGGGTCGAACCTCTCCTGGATCAGCACGCTCGCCCCCAGGTACAGCAGCGGGGTGCAGAGGGCGTTCAAGGCCGCGTGGAACATCGGGGTGGCGACGATGTAGCGGTCCTGGGGGGAGAGTCCCCAGCTCATGCAGGTCTGGAAGGCGTTCGTGAGCAGTTGCCGGTAGGGGATCAGCGCGCCTTTGGGTAGCCCGGTGGTGCCCCCGGTGAAGAGGATCAACCCCGGGTCTTCCAGCTCCACACGGTGTGCAGGGAGCGGGGCCGGGGGCAGGGCGGCCAGGGCCTCGAGGGGGTATGCGCGGGAGTCCAGGGCGTGGGCTAGCTCTGCCAACCCGTCGCTGTAGAAGAGGGCTCGAGGCCGGGTGTATTCCAGCAGCCCTTGCAGCTCGGCCCTGGACAGGCGGTGGTTGAAGAGGGTAGGGATGCAGCCCAACAGCGGCGCGGCGAAGTACAGCTCGAGGTAGCCGATATGGTTCCACCCCAACACCCCCACCCGCTCCCCCTGGCCGATCCCCAGCCCAGCCAGGGATTCGGCGGCGCGTACAGCCCGGGCATATAGCTCCTGGTAGCTGATCCAGCCCTCCCGCCAGAAGACCGCCGGGCGGTCGGGGTGGTATTCGGCCAGGCGCGCCAGCCAGTTGGCGTTAAGTTCCATTGCCCCTCTCCCAACGCAGCACCGCGGCCCCCCAGTGGTACCCGACCCCGGCCGCGGCGAGGGCGATGAGGCTACCGGGGCCGATCTTTCCCGCATCCCGGGCCAGCTTGAGCGAGAGGATCGGGTCGAGCTGGCCCAGATGGCCGTACTCGGCCAGGTAGATGCACTGCTCCTCGGCTATCCCTAACCCCTCGAGCACCGCCCGGTGCGCCGAGGGTTTCATGTGCAGCAAGGCCAGGTAATCCAGATCGGCGGCGGTGTATCCGGCGTCGTGCAAGGCCCCCTGGATGACCTCGAGGAAACCCGGCAGGGAGACGGCCTCGAGCCGGGTCTTCATCCACTCGGGGTTGGTCACGCGCAGCTTGAACTGCCCGGCATTTTCCGGGGTGACGGGGGCGGCGGTCCCGCCCACCGGGACCAGCACGCTCTGGGCCAGGGTGGGATCGGTCTTGAGCCGGGTGGAGAGGAGCCGGATCCCCGGCCCCCCGCGCCGCAAGACGGCAGCCCCCCCGCCCGCGGCCAGGTCGTACATAAAGCGCACGGTTTCGTCGGTGTAGTCGATCAGATCGCCGTTGCGGTAACCCCCGGCTACCAGGATCACCTCCACCTCGGGCCGCGCGGCGAACAGCCCCTGGGCTACGGTGAGGGCGGTGATAAAGCTGGCGCACTTTTGGTTGATGTCGAAGCCCCAGGCCCGGTTTGCAGCGACCTCCAGGGCGATGTAGGGCGCGCTCGTCCACACCGGGTAATCTTTGTACTCCTCGACGATGGAGAGCACCACGTCTACCTCCGCACCGCTTGCCTCGGCATCCTTCAGGGCTTCTGCCGCAGCCTTGGCGGCCATCTTGGCGGGGTCGTCGCCGGGGCCGGGTACGGGCTTCTGGTGGATGCCCAGCTTCTCCCGTACTACCCACTCCGGCAGCCCCGACCGCAGGGCGATTTCGCCGCTGGTCATGCGTGGAACGGGTAGATAGACCCCTAGGCCGCTGAGGTAAGCCATGATGAACCTCTGACTTGATCGCCAAAAGTCTATCGGGTGGCTGTTACAAGCTTGTTACAAAGGTGGGCGTTAAACTGGGTGTAATGCCTTACCGCGTGCCCAAGAGCCGCCTGCTTCCCCCGCGCACCGCCCACGAGGTTCGCCGGGAGCGGCTTTTGCATACCCTCCGCCAGGGCTTCCCCCAAAGCCCGGTGCTGGTGCTGGCCGCGGGGGCGGGTTACGGGAAGTCCACCCTTATGGCCTCCTACGGAGGGCTGTGGCTCTCCCTGGGGGAGGAGGCCAAAGACCCGGTGGCGCTGGGCTGGCATTTGCTCGAGGCCTACCGCCCCCGGCTAAAAGATCCAGATGAAATTGAACAGGCCCTCGAGCGCGGCGCCTGGACGTTGGCGGGAGAGGCGTTGTTGGAGGAGGTGAGCGCGCTCGAGCCCCACACCCTGGTGCTGGACGAAGCTCAGCGGGCCGCCAGCCGCGAGGCGGTCTCGCTGGTTCGGACGCTGGCCCAGGCCCCGCAGGTGAACGTGGCCGTCCTCTCCCGCCGGGCCGCGCCGTGGGAGGTGCTGGGAAGGGTGATCGGGGAAGCGGAGCTGGCCTTTGACCCCAACGAGGCGCTCTTGCTGGCTCGAGCCCTCACCCCCGAACTCCCGGCTTTCGAGGTGGAGCGGGCCCACAGCCTGGTGCGGGGGTGGCCGCTGGGGCTGCGCCTGTTGTTGCGGGCCATGCAGCGGGGCATCCAGCCCGAGGAGGCCCTCTACGCCCACCCCGATGCGGCGGGCCTGCTCGCGTATCTGCTGCCGGGATTGCCCGAAGCGGTGCAGAGGTTGGCAGCCCGCGCGAGCGTGCTGGGGGAGTTGGGGCCGGAGGAGGCGGAACTTTTGGGCGTTCCCAACGTCGGTCTCGAGTTCTACGCCGAAGACCTTCTGCTCGAGCGCGTGGGTTCCCGGCTGCGCTTTCACCCCCTGGTGCGCCGGGCCTTGATGGGCACGCTCGAGCCCGCCGAGACCCGGACTTTGCTCAGCAAGGCCGCAGATGCGGCGATGGCGCGCGGAGAAGGGGTAAGGGCGGCGGGGTATTTGCTGGAGGCTGGGCGGTTAGGCCACGCGGCGGATCTGCTGCTCGAGCAAGGCGAGGGGTGGCTGGCCTCAGGGCTCATGCATACCGTCCTGAGCCTCTTGGACCGCATGCCGGATTCGCTGGTACAAGCCCGGCCCGGCCTGCTCTACCTGCGGGCCGAGGCCTTGCGCCAGGCCGGTCGCTACGCCCAGGCCGAGGCTGCCTACCGCGAGGCGCTCTCGGCGGGGGTCGGGCGGGCGTTGCTGGGGTTGTCGCGCCTGTACCTCGACACGGTGGAGCCGGCCAAGGCCTGGCCCTACCTGGAGGCGGCCCAGGTCCAGTTTCCCGAGGCGGTGCGGGCCTTGCGGGCGGAGAACCTGCTCAATGCGGGCCGGGTGGAGGAGGCCGCGGCGCTCGGATTGACCGGGCCCAGGGTGCTGCTGCGCAGCGGACACCCCATCTGGGCGCTCGAGCTGCTGCGGGAAAGCCCGGCGCCCCAGGTGGACCGCCCACCCGGCAACCACCGCGAGGATGCCCTGCTCCTCTCGCTGCTAGAGGCCATCGCGGGGAGCGCGCAGGCCGCCGAGGCCGCCGCGTTGCGGGGGCGCAAGCGGGGCGAGGCCACGGGCAGCCCCTTTGTGGTGGCGCTGGCCGAGGCCCGGCTGGGCCATGCCCTGCTGGCGCAAAACCGCTGGGAGGAGGCTCGGGCTGCCTATGAGCGGGCCCTTTCGCTGGCCGAGGGCGGACCGGGACGGCTCAAGGTCGAGGCCCTCGGGGGGCTCGCGGCCACCGACGGGGAGGCGGCTTACGCCGAGATGGTGCGGTTGGCCCGGGAGTCTGGCGATGCCTGGGTGGAAGCCTTTATGACCCTTGTCGTAGCCTACGCCCGGCGGCGCCAGGGGAAGACCTTCGCCTTGCCAGCCCTGGCCGTACAGGATCCGTTTTTGCTCGAGCTGGCCGAGGCATACCCCTGGGACCAGGGGGGCGCGGCGACCCTGGAGCGCTACCCCTTCCTGGGCGAGGCCACGCTGTTTGCCCCTCCCGTTGAGCGGGTGCGGCGCCTGCTGTGGGAGATGGGGCAGCTCGAGGTCGCCTACCATCCCGGGGTGCGGGTGGAGATACGGGCTTTGGGGGGGCTATCGGTTGCGGTGAACGGCCAGGCGGCGCGCTTCAGGCGGGAGAAAACCCAGCTTCTGTTGGCTTTGTTGTTGCTACGGGATTGGGGCAAGGAGGAGCTGATGGAGGCGCTGGAGGTATCGGACGGCGAGTTTCGGGTGCTGTGGTCGGAGCTGTTGCACCTCTTGGAGCCGGGTCGTCCCGCCCGCACTCCGGGGTATTTCTGCAAGCCGTATGGCCTGGTACGGCGGCCTGAGCTATGGGTAGACCTGTGGGAGCTCGAGCGCCAGAACTTTGCCCCGCCCTTCGCCGGCCTCGAGCATCCGTTGCTGGAGGAAACCCGAGCCGAGCTGACCCAGCAGTACCGGCAGCGGATGCTCCGCCGCGGCGATGAGGAAGCCCTGCTGGAAGCCCTCCGCCTGGACCCGCTGGACGAGGCGCTGGTAGAGCGCTTGCTACAGACCACACAGGCCGAGGCGGCGTGGTCCGCCTACACCCGGGCGCTGCGCGAGCTTGGGCTCGAGCCTGACGCCCTGTTGGTGCGCAGGGCTAGGCTGAGACTGAACCCCCCGGCTGCTGGAACTGCTGGATAAACCGCTGTAGCCGTGCAAAACGCTCCAGCAGCGAGGGGGCTTCGAGCAGATACTGTCGCAAAGGGGCATCCGCGCCGAGGTTTACGCACAAGAACGAAGCATGGTACAGCGGGTCGTCGGGTAGGCTGTGGATAGCCTGCTCCAGCGCTTTAGGGTCCATGCGCCCTTGGGCGAAGCTGCGAAAGGCTTCCATGGCGTCCCAAGCGGCGATGCGCTCCGCGGCCAGGTCACCGCGCTCGAGGGGGTAGGGCTGCTCGGGAATCGAGAGGTAGGGGTGTTCGCTGGCGTCTACGTCCTCAACCCGGCAGCGCTCAGTGCCCCGCGTGAGCATAGTGAAGGTGCCGTCAGGGTTCTCTGATACCGCCATCACCTCGACGATTCCGCCGATTGAGCGCATCTGTCCCGGCTCCGGACCCGCCAGGGTGATGACGAACCTGCGCTTTTCCTGGGGCAGGGCGAGCAGGTCCCGGGTCATCTGCTTGTAGCGCTCCTCGAAGATGAACAATGGGATCAAGAGGCCCGGGAAGACCACGGTCTCCGGCAGGGGGAACAGGGGAAGGCGGCTCACGGGATCAGCTTAGGCCGGATCGGCGGGGATAAAAGCGGCCTGGTCTAGCTTCTCGCCTGCCGGAAGCTGGCCCAGCGCTCCTCGAGCTTCTCGAAAATGCGCTCGAGCTTGCCCTTGGGTAGGATCACCTGCTCAGTCTGGCCCTCGCCGATGAGGTCGCCGAGTTCGTTCCACACCTTGAGGGCGGTCCAAACACGGTTGCCCTCGGTGCGGGTGTGCTCGGCCAAGAGCCGCACCTTCATCCCCGGCAGGGCCGAGGCCAGGTGGTTGACGCTGACCTTCGAACCGATGCCCTCCTCGCCCTCCTCGAGGAAGTCGAGGATGATCATGCGCCCGGCCATCTCCATGTGCTTGGCCATCCAGTAGGTGGCGTAGACGGCGTGCAGCTTGCCCAGCCGGGGGTCGTGGGGGTGCTCGAAGTCTACGGTCATCTCATCGGTGACGGTGAGCTCGAGGGTGGCTTGATATCCGATGGGGATGGGCTTCATCCTAAATTCCTCAAGTCGGCCACGCGCTTGAGCTTGCCGCCTTCGCTGCGCGGGGCGGTGCCGGGGCTGATGAGCGTGACCTTGACCGAGACGCCGATGTTGTCCTTGACCTTGTGGGCCACCTTGTCGCGCAGCGCCGAGAGGCGGTGATCGGCCTCGATGACCTCGTCGGAGAGCATCTGCGCGCCGATCTCGCGGAAGAAGGACTCGGCGACCTCGAGCTTGAGCTCGAGTTCGTCCATGGTGCGCTCGCGCTTGAGCACGATCTGGTAGTGCGGGGCTACCTCGGGGATCTGCAACAGCACGGCCTCGATCTGGGTGGGATAGACGTTGACCCCCCGCACGATGAGCATGTCGTCGGTGCGACCCCGGATCTGGGCCATTCGGGCGTGGGTGCGCCCGGAGGCCCCCGGCTCGCGGGTGAGGTAGGTGAGGTCGCCGGTCCAGTAGCGCAGCACCGGCATGGCCTTCTTGGTGAGGGTGGTGAGCACCAGCACGCCCACCTGGCCCTCGGGCAGGGGCTCGCCGGTCTCGGGGTGGACGACCTCGGGGTAGAAGTGGTCCTCCCAGATGTAGCTCAGGCCATCGCGTTCGTTCACGTCCTCGTTGGAGACACCGGGGCCGATGATTTCGGAGAGGCCATAGATGTTGGTAGACTTCACCCCTAAGCCCTCGTCCACGCTCTTTCGGATGGCCTCGGTCCAGGGTTCTGCGCCCAACACGGCGTACTTGAGGCTGATCTCCTCCGGACTCACCCCGCGCCGCTTGAACTCCTCGGCCAGGGTCTGGGCATACGAGGGGGTGCAGCAGATGACTTCGGGCTTGAAATCCTGAATCAGCATGATCTGCCGCTCGGTCATGCCGCCGGAGACGGGTACCACGATCATGCCGAGCTTCTCCGCGCCCCCGTGCAGCCCCAGCCCGCCGGTGAAGAGGCCATAGCCGTAGGCGTTGTGCAGCATCATGCCAGGCTCGCACCCCGCGGCGGCCAGCGAGCGGGCCACCACCTCGGCGAAGACCTCGAGGTCGCCCTTGGTGTACCCCACCACCGTAGGCTTGCCGGTAGTGCCACTGCTGGCGTGGATGCGGGCCAGCTCGTGGCGGGGCACGGCGAAGAGGCCGAAGGGGTAGGTGTCGCGCAGATCTTTCTTTTTGGTGAAAGGCAGTCTGGGCAGGTCTTCTATGCCCCGAATGTCTGAGGGCTTGATCCCTCGTTCGTCGAAGGCTTGCTTGTAGAAGGGTACGCGCTCGTAGACGTAGGCCACCTGCTCGCGTAGCCGCTCGTCCTGGAGCGCTTTGAGCTGGGGGCGGGGAAGGGTCTCGAGCTCGGGTTGGAAGATGGGCATGGGAACCTCCTATAGGCGCAGGTCGCACGTCTTACGTCGTACGCAGGACGCAAGATGCTGGCCGGTCATAAAGCCGTCATCCCCCCGTCCACGGCGAGCACCTGGCCGCTGACGTAGTCGGAGGCGGGGGAGCAGAGGAAGAGCGCGGCCCCGGCGAGTTCGCCGCTGCGGCCCAGGCGGCCCAGGGGGGTGCGCCCGCTCACGGCGGCCTCGATGCGCGGCAAGACCTTCTCGGTCATGCGGGTGGGGAAGAAGCCGGGGGCCAGGGCGTTGACCCGGATGCCAAAGGGGCCCCACTTCACCGCCAGGTCGCGGGTCAGGGCGATCAGGCCGCCCTTGGAGGCCGAGTAGGCGGCGGCGTCCATGAGCTCGCTGGGGCTGCCCATCAGCCCAGCCACCGAGGCGATGTTGAGGATCTTGCCGTAGCCGCGCGCTTTCATGCCCCGGGCGGCGATGCGGCTGGCCAGGAAGGCCCCGGTCACGTTGATATCCAGCACCTCGCGCACCTTGGCCACGGGAACCTCGAGCGCGTCCTGGCCCCAGGTCACCCCGGCGGCGTTGACCAGCACGCTGAGGGGCCCGAGTTCGGCTTCAACCTTGGCGAAGGCCCGCTCAAGGCCCTCCTCGTCTTGCACGTTGCCCACGATGGGTAGGGCGTCGGGGATGAGCTTGAGGGCGTCTTCGAAGAAGCCCTCCCGGCGGGCCAGCAGCGCGACTTTGGCCCCGGCCTCGCGCAGGGCGTGGGCGATCTCGAGCCCCAAGCCCCGCGAGCCCCCCGTCACCAGGGCCACCTTGCCGTCGAGGCGGAACTGCTCGAGCACCCTCATACCCTCTCGACGACCATCGCGATGCCCTGCCCCACCCCGATGCACATGGTGGCCAGGCCGAACTGCACCTCGCGCCGCCGCATCTCGTGCACCAAAGCGGTGAGGATGCGCGCCCCTGAGGCCCCCAGCGGGTGACCGATGGCGATGGCCCCACCGTTCACGTTGAGCCGGGGGTCCTCGGGGTCCATCCCCCACTCGCGCAGCACCGCCAGGCTCTGCGCAGCGAAGGCTTCGTTGAGCTCGATCAAGCCGAGGTCGGAGAGGGATAGCCCGGCCCGCTCGAGCGCCTTGCGGGTCGCGGGCACCGGCCCGATGCCCATGATGCGCGGCTCGACCCCCGCCACGGCGATGGAGCGTACCCGGGCCAGTGGCTTGAGTCCGTGGGCCTGGGCGTAGTCCTTCGAGGCCAGCAGCACCGCTGCCGCCCCGTCGTTGAGGCTGGAGCTGTTGCCGGCGGTGACGGTGCCGCCCGGGCGGAAGGCCGGCTTGAGCTTGGCCAGGGCCTCGAGGCTGGTGTCGGCCCTGGGCCCCTCGTCCTTGCAGACTTGCTCGAGGTTGCCCTTGCGGTCGCGGACCTCCACCGGGACCATCTGGCCGTCGTAGGCGCCCGAGAGCTGGGCAGAGATGGCCTTCTGGTGGGAGCGCAGGGCGAACTTGTCCTGTTCCTCGCGGGAGATCTGGTACTGCTCGGCCAGGTTCTCGGCGGTCTCGCCCATGGCCTCGGTGCCGTACATCTCCTGCATGCGCGGGTTGACGAAGCGCCAGCCCAGGGTGCTGTCGTAGACGGTCACGTTGCCGGTGGCGAAGGCCCTCTCGGCCTTGGGCATGACCCAGGGGGCGCGGCTCATGCTCTCCACCCCACCGCCGATGTAGACTTGCCCTTCACCGCAGGCGATGGCCCGGGCTGCGCTCGCTACCGCCTCCAGGCCGCTGCCGCACAGCCGGTTGACGGTCGAACCCCCCACCGAGATGGGCAGCCCCGCCAGCAAGAGCGACATCCGCGCCACGTTGCGGTTGTCCTCTCCGGCCTGGTTGGCGCAGCCCATGTAGACGTCCTCGATGTCGCTTCCCGGCAGGCCTGTTCGCTGCAAGAGGGCCCGGATGGGAATGGCCCCCAGGTCGTCGGGGCGCACCGAGGAGAGCACCCCCCCATGCTTGCCGACGGGCGTGCGGACGGCATCTACAATCCATGCTTCGCTCATGACCTCTCCTCGCTCATCCTATAGACCGTTCCGGTGAAGAGGGCTACGGTCTGCCCCTCCCGGGTGATCGCGATGCGGTAAGTGGCGGTCCGCCGCCCCAGGTTCTCTTGGCTGGCCTGGGCTTCCAGCTGGTCGCCCTCCCGCACCGGCTTGAAGTATTCCATGTGGGTTGAAAGGGCCACCGCCGCCACCCCATGGGAGTTAGAGGCCAGCGCGAAGGCGGCGTCGGCCAGGCTGTAGAGGAAGCCGCCGTGGCAGGAGCCGTGAAAATTGAGGTGCTGGGGGCCAACCCGCGCCGCGAGGTGGGCTCGCCCGGCCTCTACCGAGCGGACCTCGATGCCCAATAGCTGCATGAACGGATCGGTCATGCCCCTTCTCCTAGCGCTCGAGGTTGGGCGTGGCCTCTTCCCTAGCGCGAAGGCCCAGGTAGGCCTCGACTACCCGTGGGTCGTGCAGGAGGTCTTGGCCTCGCCCTTCCATCACCAGCTCCCCGGCCTCGAGCACGTAGCCCCGGTCGGCCAGCTTGAGGGCCATGCGGGCGTTTTGCTCCACCACCAAAATCGGCACCCCCTCCTTTTTGAGTTCGCCCAGGATGTGGAAGATCTCCTGCACGATGAGGGGGGCTAGGCCCAGGCTGGGCTCGTCGAGCATCAGCAGCTTGGGCCGGGCCATCAGCGCGCGGCCGATGGCCAGCATCTGCTGCTCGCCGCCGGACATGGTCCCGGCCAGTTGCCTGCGCCGCTCGCGCAGGCGAGGGAAGAGGGCGTAG
Organism: Meiothermus sp. Pnk-1; assembly: GCF_003226535.1. Taxonomy (NCBI): domain Bacteria; kingdom Thermotogati; phylum Deinococcota; class Deinococci; order Thermales; family Thermaceae; genus Meiothermus; species Meiothermus sp. Pnk-1. The sequence continues at coordinate 438,378 of NZ_QKOB01000003.1, forward strand.
ACGCGCTCCAAGTCCTCCCGCACCCCTTTCTCGTGGCGCTGGTAGCGGCTGAAAGCCCCCAGCAGGAGGTTGTCCTCTACCGCCATCGAGGCGAAGAGTTCGCGCTTTTCTGGTACCAGCACCATGCCCGCCGCGGCCAGCGCTTCCGGGCTGCGGCGATGGAGAGTCTGGCCCTGGTAGCGCACCACCCCGCTGGCGTGCACCAGCCCGACGATTCCCTTGAGGGTGCTGGACTTGCCCGCCCCGTTGGGCCCGATGAGCGTTACCGCCTCGCCCCGCTCTACGCGCAACGAGAGGTGCCGCACGGCCTCCACCGCCCCGTAGCGGACGGTCAGGTCGCCCACCTCGAGGACGCTCATAAACCCTCCGTCCTGCGTCCGACGTCTAGAGAAAAACCCCGCCGTAGGACGTATGCGACCCCCCTCATGCCACCGCCTCCCCTAAGTAGGCCTCGATCACCTTCTTATTATTCTGCATCTCCTGGGGGGTGCCCTCGGCCAGCTTTTCGCCGTAGTGCATGACCACCAGCCGGTCTACCAGCCCCATCACCAACTCCATGTCGTGGTCTACCAAAAGCACCGTAACCCCTTCGTTCACCAGCTTGCGGATGAGGGCGGCAAACTGGCGCTTCTCCCCAGCCCGCAAACCTGCGGCGGGCTCGTCCAAGAGCAGTACCTCGGGATGGGAGGCGAGCGCCCGGGCAATCTCCAGTAGCCGCAGCTGCCCCACCGTGAGCCCGTCGGCCTTTTGGTAGGCCAGATGGGCCAGGCCGACCCGCTCCAAGGCGCGGTAGGCCTCCACCAGGCTGGCCTCCTCCTCTGAGCGCGAGAGCCCCCACATCGAGGCTAGGAGGCCTGCTTGGGTCCGGGCATAGGTGCCGAGGGCGGCGTTCTCGAGCACGGTCATCTCGGGAAAGAGATGGGGGTGCTGGAAGGTGCGGGCCAGGCCCAGCCGGTGCACGCGGTAAGGGGGAAGACCGGTGATGTTTTGCCCCTTGAAGCGCACTACCCCTGCGCTGGGAGAGAGGACCGAGGTGATGAGGTTAAAGCAAGTGGATTTGCCCGCCCCGTTTGGCCCGATCAGTCCCAGGATCTCGCCGCGCCGAAGCTGGAAGCTCAGGCCGTTCACCGCCAGCAGCCCGCCAAAGCGCTTGGTGAGGCCGCTGACCTCGAGCAACACCTCTCCCGGTTGGCCCGCCACCATGCGCGTGGGGAGCCCTTCCCCCTTAGGGATTATCGGTTTGGGCTTGGGCAAGTAGCGCTCGATAAAGGGCCATAGACCCCGGGGGGCGAACATCAGGATCAGCACCAGAATCAGGCCGTACGCGATGATCTCGTAGTTTCCGGTACGCCCGAAGATCGTCGGAAGAATGTCCTTGAGGGCTTCTTCCAGGCCCGTTACCAGCCCGGCGCCCAAAAACACCCCGGGGATGCTCCCCACTCCGCCCGCGACCGCGGCGATGAGGTACTTGATCGAGGCCTCGAGGCTGAAGGGCGAGGGGTTGATGAACTGCTGGTAGTGGGCGTACAACCATCCTGCCACCCCGGCATACACGGCCGAGAGGACAAAAACCCGCAGCTTGAGCGCTCCGGGGTTTACCCCAAAGCTAGCCGCTGCGATGGCATCTCCTTTGGAAGCGCGCATGGCCCGTCCGTTGCGGCTATTGGTCAGGTTCCAAGCCGTCCAGGCCCCGGTCAGGGCGAAGAACCAGGATAGGTAGAAGAAACTGCGCGAGTCAGAAAGCTCGAGGCCGAACACCTTAACCGCGGGGATGTCCCGCAGGCCGGTGTGCCCCCCGGTCAGCTCGGTCCAGCTCCCCAACACGATATACAGCGCCATGCACCAAGCGATGGTGGAAAGGGGTAGGTAGTGTCCTTTAAGCCGGGCGGTGATCCCCCCCAGCATTACTGCCCCCGCCATCGCCGCCAGCACCCCTATGGGCAGGGTCAGCCAGGGGCTAAAGCCCCGTTCGCTGGTCAGGAGGGCCGTGGTGTAGGCCGCCAACCCCATAAAGGCGGCCTGCCCAAAGCTGGTCATTCCGGCTAGGCCGGTGAGCAGGTATAGCCCTAGCGCCACCAGCGCCCCGAAAGCGATGTAGTTCCCCAGGCTCAGATAAAACGAGGAAGCCGGGAGCAGCAGCGGCACCACCAGCAGAAGGGCCACTGCTCCCAGGGCGAGGGGGGAGAGCTTCATCGCGTCCTCCAAGGCCCCGCCTGTACACTCGGCGTCAAGCGTTTGGCGTTTGGCGTGGGGATCATTCTTCTTCCTCCACTTCCCGGCTGCGCAGGCTGCGCCAGAACAAGATCGGCAGCAGCAGGGTGAAGACGATGGCATCCTTAAAGGCGCTGGCCTGGAAGGAGGCCCACGACTCGAGCCCCCCCACCGCTAAGGCCCCCACCACCGCCAGCGGGTAGCTGATAAGACCGCCCAGGATTCCCGCCACGAAGCCCTTGAGCCCCAGCAAGAATCCCTGGAAGTACGCTGGCTGGATGAGCGGGGCCAGCAGCATTCCGGCCACCCCGGCGATCAAGGTGGCGATTCCAAAGGAAACGTAGCCAGCTTGTGCCGGGTTGATCCCCAGCAGCCGCGCCCCCAACCGGTTCACCGCGCAGGCCCGCAGCGCCTTGCCATAAAGGCTGCGGGTGAAAAATAGGTACAGCCCCAGCATCGCGAAGAGAGCGAAGCCATAGACCAAAAAGGCTTGGTTGTTGATGGGAACGCTGCCAAAGGCAGTCTGGCCCGGTAGGATGGGGGGCAGGCGGTATTGCTCGGGACCGAAGAAAACCAACCCCAATCCCTGGTAGGCAAAATGTAACCCTACGGCGATGATCAAGTAGGTCAGCACGCTGGCGTTTCTGGCCGGCTCGAAAAAGAGCCGGTAACTCGCCGGGCCGATGGGAAAGACGATGAGTACCGCAAAGATCCAACCCAGCCACAGCGGAACTCCGTGTGCGCCCCACCAGGCCAGGCCCAGCACGGCCAAGGCCCCGCCCAAAAGCACCCCCGCGCGGCGCGGGGCGGCCCGGTCCAGCACCGCCCACACCGCGAGCATTCCCGCCGAGAGCCAGGCGGTGCCGGGGATCGCCCCCTGCAGTTGCAGACCGCTGACCTCGCCGGGCAGAAAGAACACGTAGGTGAGAGGAGCAAAGACCAACAGCTCGCCGATGGGCACCAGGATCACCCGGGTCACCGCGAACACCAGCACCAAGGCCAGAGCCAGCAGTGCGTAGATGGTGCCGTTTTGCACCGCATCAGCGGCGAGAAAAGCGGCGATGGTCCAGTCCATTTACCTAAACGTCCGCACCAGTTTCCAGTCGAGCTTACCGCCCTCGCCCTTCACCACCTCAACCATTACCGCAGCCTCCTGGAACTTGAGGCCCAGGTGGTCAGTAGGGGACATGGTAAAGACGCCATGGGTGCCCACCACGCCCTTGGTGGCTTCGATCTCGTCGCGCAGCACCTTACGGAAAGCAGCCAGGTTGCTGGTCTGCTCTTTCTTGAGCGCGCGCTCCAGGGCCGGGCGCAGAATCGCCCAGGCGTCATAGGCATGGCCGCCGAAGGTCGAGTAGCTGCCGATGCCGTACCTGGCCTCGTACTGCTGCACGTAGCTCTGGGCTACGTTCTTGTTGGGAAAGCTGCTGGGAAGCTGGTCGAAGACCAAAATGGGGCCCGCCGGCAGCCGGGTGCCGATGACATTGTCCCCGCCTACCCGCAAGAAGTCAGGGTTAGCCACGCCGTGGGTCTGGTAGATGAGCCCCTTATACCCCCGCTCCTTGAGGGTGCGCTGGGGCAGCACCGGGGCAGTGCCCGAGCCGCCGATGAGCACTGCGTCGGGGTTGCGGGAGAGGATGCGCAGGATCTGTCCGGTCACCGAGGTGTCGGTGCGGGCGAAGCGCTCCGAGGCTACCACGGTGATCCCGGCCTCCTTGGCGGCGGCTTCGAAGGCTTTGGCCCAACCCTCTCCGTAGGCGTCGTTGAAGCCGATGTAGGCGGCGGTCTTGACCCCGCTGGCCTTCATGTCCTGCACGATGGGGGTGCTCATCTGCTGCTCGGTTTGGGGAGTCTTGAAAATCCAGCGGCGCTTCTCATCCACCGGATAGACGATCTCGAGGTTGGCCGCCAGGGAGATCACCGGGACGCCTGCTTCGGCGGCGGGATCGATCATGCCCAAGGAAGCCGGGGTGGTGGTGGTTCCGATGATGGCCAGCACCCCATCTTCTTGGATCAGCTTGCGGGTAGCCCGCACCGCTTGGGTAGTGTCCGAGGCGTCATCGATGACGATGAACTGCACCGGCCGGCCCGCCACGCCGCCGCGGCGGTTGACCTGCTCCTCCAGGATCACCATCGTGTTGCGCTCAGGGATGCCCAAGCTGGCCGCGGGGCCGGTGGCCGAGACCACCACCCCGATCTTGAGCGGGGCCTGTTGGGCTAGTCCAAGTCCCATCCCTAGTGCCAAAAGTCCGATTAGAGCTCGCTTCATGGATTGCCTCCTTGCACCGAAGAGTTCCAGTGCCTGCCGCTAAAGGATTCGCTGCCGGTCGCGACCATTCGCTGTAGCAGCGGATGTGGCCGATAGCGGTCTTCGCCCAATTCGCCGTGTAGGCCTTCCAGAGCACGCAGCACCGGCTTGAGCCAGATGGCCTCGGCCCATTCTAAAGGGCCCCGGGGGTACCCGGTGCCAAGCCGCATCGCCCGGTCGAGGTCGGCTGGGGTCGCCAGCCCCTCCGCCACCGCCGAGACCGCTTCGTTGATCAGCAAGGCCAGGATGCGAAACCCCACCCCGCCGGGCTGGTCGGGAAGCTCGAGCACACGGTGGCCGTGAGCCTGGAAGTAGCGCTGGGCCAGCCTTACTGCCGCATTTTCCCCCGAGATGGGGGCATAGACTTCGGCGATATTCCCCTCGGACAGAGGGGGTACCAGGCTGAACCCCGCTACCGGGCGGTCGGGATAGGCCTCTGCGGCTGCGCTCGCCGAGTGTCCCCAGACCAGCGTGACCACCGGTAGGCGCTCGGGGAGGTTTCCCTTGCGCTCGAGCTTCACCCGACAGTCGAGGATGAAATCGGCTTGGGCTGGCTCCTCGGTATGGCGGTAGCGCTGCCGCAAGGACTGAGCCAGCGGATGCGGCCCCACGATGAAGGCGGTGGGGGCTTGCTCGAGGTTTGCGGATGGGGCCTCAGGCAGGGGGGGCGGGCCCGGCGGGTAGGTGTACCACCCTACGCCGCTCTTGCGCCCCAACATGCCCGCCGCGACCCGCTGGGCCTGCAAGGGGTGGGGCCGGTAGCGCGGCTCGCCGAAGAAGCCCTCGTACACCGAGCGGCTGGCGGCCAGGTTCACATCCAACCCGATCAGGTCCATCAGCTCGAAGGGCCCCATGGGAAACCCCAGACCCTTGGCGATCCAGTCGATGTGCTCTTTGGGGATCCCTTCCCCGTATAGTCGCAGCGCCTCGCCGTAGAAGGGCCGGGCCACCCGGTTGACCAAAAAGCCCGGCATATCCGCTGCTTGTACCGGCTCCTTGCCCCAGCTTCGGGCCAGCTCGAGGGCCTTGTGGACCACCTCGGGCGCGGTGCGCAGGCCGGGGATCACCTCTACCAACCGCATCCGCGGAGCCGGGTTGAAAAAATGCAACCCGATGACCCGCTCCGGTTGGGGGCAAGCGGCGGCGATCGCCGAGACCGAGAGGGTGGAGGTGTTGGTGGCCAGAATGGCCGCTGGAGCTATCTGTGCGGCCTGGGCCAGGAGGGTCTGTTTGAGCTCGAGGCGTTCCGGGGCGGCCTCGATCACCCAAGCCGCCTCGGCCATCTGCCCGCTCAGCTCATGCGCGGTTTGGATCCGCTCGAGGATGGCTTCGGGGTTCTCGCGCAGCCGCCCGCGTTCAGCCTGCCGGCTCAGGTCCGCGGCGATCTCGGCTTTAGCCCGCTCGAGCGCCTCTTGGCTGGGATCGTAAAGCCAGACCGGGTGCCCGGCCTGCGCTGCGACCTGGGCGATGCCCCGACCCATCGTGCCCGCACCTAAAATGGCGACCATTTCTCGCCCCATCTTGGCCTCTCGTTGCATTTGGGTTTCACGCACCTAACCCCTAACCTAACAAATGTTTGTTATTTTGCAAGAGCGGGCCGCTTAGATGACGTGCTGGGGAAGCCCCTGGAGGGCGGATTCCCTGGCCTCGACCCAGCCCCCTTCGAATGCCTCCATCCGGCTGCCCTCCTCAAACCAGCTTCTTGGGGTCTTGGCGCCCCACAGGGTCTGGCGCCGCGGGTCGTTGAGGTGCCAGCGGATCGGCTCGAAGTCGGGGTCCACGGTGAGGTAATCGGAGGTGTACAGCTCGATGCGGTGCCCGTCGGGGTCGCGCAGGTAGAGGAAGAAAGCGTTGGAGATGCCGTGTCGGCCCGGCCCGCGCTCGATGGCGTCGGTCTCCCTGGCCCCGGCCAGGATATCGCAGGCCCTGAGGATGCTATTGGCATCCGGCATCCAGTAGGCGAAGTGGTGCAGCCTTGGCCCGCTTCCGTTGGTCAGGGCCAGGTCGTGCACCCCGCCGCGGCGCTGGATCCAGGCCGCCCAGATGCGCCCCTCGTCGTCTTCGGTGTATTCGGAGAGGCGGAAGGCCAGCCGGTCCATGTACCAGCGCATGGTGGCTTCCACCTGGGGGCTCATCACGTTGACGTGGTCGATCCGCTGGAGGCCGGGCCCCCGGTGCAGGTGGTAGCTTTGCAGCAGCCAGGGGTACTTCTGGCTTTCGGCGTAAAAGGCCACCGGCACCCCGAAGGGATCTTGCATCCGGAGGAGCCGGGGGCGGTCTTGCTCGCTCTCCCAGCGCCAGGGGAGCCCCTCGGCCTCGGCCAGGGCGACCAGGGCGTCCAAGTCGGCCTGGGTGGCCACGCGGTAGGCCAGGTGTTTGATCCCTGCTGCTGGAGCCTGTTCCAGCTTCAAGGTCCACTCCCGGTCTTCCACCCCGCGCAGGTAGAGGGCCCCAGGGCGCTCGTGCAGGACGTTGAGCCCCAGCAGGTCCACGTAGAAGCGCCTCGAGCGCTCGAGGTCGGTTACATAGAAAACGCCGTGTCCGATGCGGATGATGTTGGGCGTCGTCACGATGCCTCCTTACTCGATCCTGCGATAGGCGCGGTTCCAGTAGAGCAGGGGATGGCCCCCTTCCCCTAACCGGACCTCCTCCACTTTCCCCACTACGATGCGGTGATCCCCACCCGGATAGAGCCGCCACACCGTGCAGTACAGCGTAGCCAACGCCCCCTCGATGGCTAAGTCCGCTCCCAACGGCTCGAGGTCCGGGACGGGCTTTCCAGCGAAGTGGGCCGAGACCCGCTCCTGCCCCTCCGCCAGGAGGTTTACTGCAAAGCGCCCAGCCCTCTCGAGCACCGGCAGCAAGTGGGCTTTCTCGTCCACGCATACCAGGATCAAGGGGGGCTCGAGGCTGACGCTGCTAAAGCTGCTGGCGGTCATTCCCCGCCGCTCTTGGCCCCACGCGGCGGCTACTACCGTCACCCCGCTGGGCCAGCGGGCCAGAGCGGCTTTGAAAGCCGCACTCAGGGTAGGCTGAGCGAGGCTACTCATCAGTCCCCCGCCACTGCCTCGGGCTTGGGCGTGCGGGCCCAGCCCAAAAACTCGCGGATGCGCTGTTTGTAGGGCTCCTTGTCGTAGACGCCGAAGAGGGTCTGGTACATGCGCACCGGATCGCCGAAGAAGAAGCGTTCGTATAGCTCCTGCCGCGCCCCGAAGCCCGAGAGGGTCATGTCCCAGGCCAGCCGGAAGAGCTGCACCCGCTGGTGGGCGGGTAGGGTGGCAGACTGGAGATACTTCTCCAGATACGGCCCCACGGGCGAGTCAAAATCGGCCTCGGAGGGCAGGGTGATGAGCCCGGAGGCGCTGACTTGCTCCACGATCTCCCGGAGGCGCGGGTACAGGCGGGGGAAGAGGTTCCGCGCCCCGTCGATGGCCCCTCGGTCGGGGCAGATTAGACCATACCTGTTGGGCTTGGCGTCGCGTTCAGCCCGAGCCCAGAAGCCCTTCATGGCCTCGAGGTAGACGATGACCTCGGCGATCTTCTCCTGCACGTGGGGGAAGGCGTCGGCCCCGATGGCCTCGGCGATCAGGCTCACCAGGCCCAAGAAGGCTTCGGTCTTGGCGTTTTTGAGCACCACTACCTGGTGGGCCATGTGCATGAGCGCCCCGGTCTCGGCGTAGGCGTTGTTGCACCTGGCCAGGTCGCCCAGAATGAACACCCGCTCCCAGGGTACAAACACCTCGTCGAAGACGGTCAGGCAGTCCATCTCCTCGAGGCGGCTGGAAAGCGGATGGTCATACCCTGAACCCTCCTCCGCCAGCGCCTCGCGGCTGATGAAGTGTAGCCCCGGGGTGTTGGTGGGGATGGCGAAGGCCACCGCGTACTTGTCGGCCCCCGGCCCCTCCTTGAGCAGGGTAGAGGGGAAGACCAAAAGCTCATCCGCCGTGGGCAGCGTGGAGAGCATCCGCGCCCCCCGCACCACGATGCCCCCGTCGGTCTGCTTCACCACGCCCACCGGGATATAAGGATCGGGTTGCTCGGTAGTGCCCTTGGCCCGGTTCACCTGGGGGTTGGTGAGGCAGTGGGTGGTGGCGAGGTCGTTTTCGCGCACGTACTGAACATAGTTCCGCACGTTGTCGGCGAACTCCCCGAAGAACTCGGCGCTGGCTTCATAGGCCATCAGCACCGCGTTGAGGTAATCGGGGCTGCGCCCCATCATGCCCAGGTGGGTATCGGCCCACAGCTTGTAGGCCGCGCTGCGGCGGGAGAGGTCCTCCCTAGTCCGGGCCGGGAGCAGGCTCATCGCGTAGCGCTTCCCCCGTTCCTCGTAGGTCAGGGTGTCGCGGTAGCGCGGGTCGTGCTGCATGTCGTACATGCGGGCCAAGGTGTGGGTGATTCCCTTGAAGACGGGATGGGTAGTAGGGTCTTCGACCTTTTCTCCCTTGTACCAGAGGTTGGGCGGGTTCTGCTGTAGGGCCTCGAGGTACTGCTTGCCGGTGCGTGCCATGGTTCCTCCTATTTCCCGAATTTGGGGATGGGGTGTTCACTGAGGGGCAGAGCGATGTTCTTGAGCTCGGTGTAGAACTCCAGGCTGTATTCTCCTCCCTCGCGGTGGGTCCCCGAGAACTTCACCCCTCCGAAGGGGGTGGGCAGGTGCCGGACGTTGTGCGAGTTGATCCAGGTCATGCCCGCCTCCAGGTGCAGCGCCAGGCGGTGCGCCCGGGTCACGTCCTGGGTCCAAACGTAAGCGGCCAGCCCGTACTTCACGTCGTTGGCTTTGCGTAGGGCGTCGGCTTCGTCTTTGAAGGGAATCACCGTCAGGATCGGGCCGAAAATCTCCTCCTGGGCGATGCGCATGTGGTTTTCGCCCACGAAGAGGCCAGGGGAGAGGTAGTTACCCTCGCTGCCCACCCGCTCCCCGCCCACCACCAGCCGGGCGCCCTCCTCCTGGCCGATCTGCACGTAGTTCAGCACCCGCTCCAGATGCTCCGGGTGAATCAGGGGCCCCACCTCGGTCTCCGGGTCGAGGGGGTGGCCTACTTTCACCCGCGCCGCCCGCTCGGCTACCCGGTTGACGAACTCCTCCAGGAGGCCCTCGTGCACCAAGGCGCGGGAGTTCGCCGTGCAGCGCTCGCCGTTGAAGCTATAGATCTGGAAGATGGTGGCGTCGGTGGCCCGATCCAAGTCGGCGTCCGGAAAGATGATCGCGGGAGATTTACCCCCGAGCTCGAGGGAAAGCCGCTTGAGGTACGGGGCGGAGTTCTGGGTGATGATCGCGCCGGTGGTGGTCTCGCCGGTGAATGAGATCAGCGGCACCTCGGGGTGGCGCACCAAGGCGTCGCCCGCCTCCTCGCCAAAGCCCTGCACCACATTGAGCACGCCGGGCGGCAGATCGGCCTCCTGGATCACCTCGGCCAGCTTCCAGGCGGTGAGGGGCGACCACTCGGCGGGTTTCAGCACCACCGTGTTGCCGAAGGCCAACGCGGGGGCGATGCGCCAGGTGGAGAGCATCAGCGGGGCATTCCAGGGGGTGATGATCCCGCAGACCCCTACCGGCACCCGCACGGTGTAGTTGATCCACTCCGCGTCCACCGGGTAGGTACGCCCGTCCATCGCTCGCTCGGCCCACTCCGCGTAGAAGCTGAAATTTTCTGCCGCCCTGGCTACCTGCGCCCGCACGATCCGCAGCACTTGTCCCGCGTCCAGGCACTCGATCACGGCTAGTTCGTCGGCGTGTTTTTCCAGCAGCTCGGCGATCTTGAGCAGGTACTTTTTGCGCGCTCTGGCGGAGAGCCGCCACTTGTCGAAGGCGGCCCGGGCCGCCCGAGCTGCCTTGTCCACGTCCTCGGCGTGGCCCCGGTAAACGTGGGCCAGCACCCGGTTGTCGGAGGGGTCGAGGCTTTCGAAGCTCTCCCCTCGAGCCCCCGCCACGAACTCCCCCCCGATGAAGTGGGGGATGGTGGTGGCGGCGAGTTCCCGCCGTACCTGGGCGATGAACTCAGGGCTGATGCCTGTGGTTTTCTCGGCGACGTTCATGCTTCACCTCGTTGGCGGATATAGGCTTCGACATTGCCCAAGCAGCAAGCACCCTGAGGGTTGCGAAGCTCACAGGCGCAGCGCTTTGCTTGGATGTGCGCGCGGATGTCCTGAACCGCGTGGACAAAGCCGCTTTTGATCTGTTCCTCGAGCTTGGCCCTGGTCCATCCGAAGCAGTAGCAAAGGGGTACCTCGCCCGAGGGGTCTTTAGGGTAGACCTTTACCCGTAGGTCATCGGTGGTGAAGGCTTGGCGGGAGGAGTAGTAGACGACCTCGCACCCCGCAGCCGGGCAGAAGAAAAAGGAATCGCCGGGCTCGAGCCTGGCCAAGGCTTCGTAGGTCAATAAGCTTTTCACCGTTACGAGCTTTACCGGCTTACCCAAAGCGTGATTGGACCTACAGGCTAGGGGTGGGGTCATCGTTTCCTCCCTTCAGCACTAAGGGGAAAAACCACTCGGGCCTTCCGTCCTCGCACCAGACCAGCGCCACCTTTCTCCCTTCACCCCATAAAATTGCCCGCTGGTCAAACTTTTGCCCTAGCTCGAGGGCCTGCTCGAGGCCGATTCCGAATAGGGCAAACCCCTCCTCGGCCCAGGTTCCCTCGGGGGAGGTGCTCAGGCTGGGGGTGTGGGTCAGGCCCAGCCTTTGGATTTCGCGCTCGAGCAGCCGGTGCCGCCGCAGGTTTTCCTCCTGCGATAGGGGTTGGCTTCCGGGGTTGTAGGCGGTGAGGATGGCGAAGCGCTGCCCCGCGAAGAGCCCCTCGCCCGTAGGCTGCCGGCTCAGGGTGAAGGCCACCCCCGCCGCCCGGTAGACGGCGCTCTGGTAGGCTTGGGCCAGGGGTTCGCTCCTCATAAGACCAAACTCCGGTCCCCCTCCTCGCCGATGACCGGCTCGGCGTCTTCGCTTTCCCACTCGATGGGGTTCTCCAGCGCCCCCAGCCCCTCGATCTCCATGCGCATGGTATCGCCGGGGTGCACCTGGGAGATGCCTTTGGGGGTTCCGGTGAGGATCACGTCCCCGGCCTCGAGGGTCATGAACCGGCTGATGAACTCGATCACCTCGGGGATGCTGAAGATCATGCCCCGGGTGGTGGCTTCCTGGCGCAACTCGCCGTTGACGTAGGCCCGCATCCCGAGGTTGTGCGGGTCGGGGACCTCATCGGCGGTGACGTAGTAGGGGCCCAGCGGCCCGAAGGTGTCCCAGCCCTTGCCCCGCAGGGGTGGGCGGAAGGTGTTGGAAACGTAGTCGCGCACCACCAGGTCGTTGGCGATGGTATAGCCGCCGACGTAGTCCATGGCGTCTTTGGCCTTCACCCGCCGCGCGTTTCGCCCAAGGATCACCGCCAGTTCGCACTCGAAGTGCATGAACTTGGCCCCCCGGGGGTAGATCACCGTGCCCTTGTGGGGTAAGAGCGTGGTGTTGGGTTTCCAGAATAGGGCGGGCTCGCTGGGCCGCTTGAGGCCGAACTCGTCGGCGTGCTCGGCGAAGTTGAGGGCCAGCGCGATCACCTTGCCGGGCTGGACGGGAAGCTGCCATTGCACCCGTTCCGGGTCGTGGGCCTCTCCGGCGTGGTCCACCAGCAGGCCTTCTTGGAGGTGGCCCTCGAGCAGGCGGCCTTTGACGATGAAGCGGGCGCGCTTCACACGTACTCCTTCTGGGCGGGGTCGGTCAGGACGGGCGGGTGGGGTTCTTTCCTGGGGATGAGCCCATAGGACTCGGCCATCCGGCGTAGCCGGGCCTCGACCTCGGGGGTGGTGGGGCCTAAGGGCTCGCGCCACTCTTTCTCGATAAGGCCCATCCAGGAGAGCACCGTCTTGAGCGGGATGGGGTTGGTGTCCCAGAAGATGGCGTCGTTGGCCTCGAGGCCGTAGTAGTGCAGCTCCAGGGCTTCCTTGTACCGCCCCTCGAGCGTGAGCTGGCACATCTGGGCGGTCTCCTTGGGGAGCCAGTTGGCGGTGGCGGCGATGGTGCCCACTGCCCCCACGCACATCATGGGGAAGGTGAGGGCCTCCAGGCCGCAGAACACCCGGAAGTCGCGCCCTGCCGTGCGCAATAGCTCCGATACGTACTCGACGTCCTTGCTGGAGTGTTTGAGCCCGATGATGTTGGGGAAATCTCGCCGCAACCGGGCGGCTGTTTCTACCTTGATCTCCACCCCGGCCCGACCCGGGATGTTGTACAGCACGATGGGAAAGTCCGGCACCGCCTGGGCCACCTGGCCGAAGAAACGGTATAGCCCCTCCTGGTTGGGTTTGATGTAGTAGGGGGTGATGACCAAAGCCCCCTCTGCCCCTGCCTTCTGGGCAAAGCGGGTAAGCTCGAGCGTCTCGTCCAGCCGGAGGGTGCCGGTTCCGGCCAGGAGCGGTACCCGGCCCTTGATGAGCTTCACCGCCAGCTCGATGAGGTATTTGCGCTCCTCCAAGTTTAGGGTGCCGGGCTCGCCGGTGGTTCCACCCACCGAGAGGCCATGCGAACCGGCGGCGATCTGCCGTTCGATAAGCCGCTCCATCGCAGCCTCATCGATCTGCCCATTTTTGAAGGGGGTCACCAACGGTACGATACTGCCTTTGAACTCGCGCATAGCCCTCCTTTGCTTTATCACCGAGGGTACATAGCCACGGCCTAATAGGGTAGTGTAAGCAACAACAAATTTAGTCATAATGTTGTAGATTTACACAAAGACCATGGTTCCATCCCCTCCTGCCGACTGGAAAACCCCGGAAGGGATAGCGCAGGCGCTAGACGTGTTGCTGGGCAAGCTTTCCCGTCCGCAAGAGTTTCTCGCCGCTTTGGGGGGGCTAACCCGCTTGCCTTTAGCGCTGCTGGCCCCTTGGGGCGAGGTGCTGGCCTGGTGGGGGAGGGTTCCTGCTCGGCATCCCACGCAGCTTGGCCGGGGGAGGAGTTTTTGGGCGCTGGAGGCGGGGGAGTGGCGGTTGATCGCCTACGGAGGCGAGGCCCAGCTCGAGGAGGCCGCGCCGCTGCTGGCCCTAGCCCAGCGGATGTTGCGGCTGCGGGCGATGGAAAAGGCGCTCGAGCGCACCCAGGAGGAAAACCTGGGAGCGGCTTTTCTGGACGAGCTGCTGTTGGGGGAGGCGGATCTGAGCCGAGCCTTTGCTTTTGGCTTTGAGGCTGGCTTCCCGCTTTTGCTAGCCCTGATTGAGGCCCCTACTCCTCCGGGCCGCCACCGCCTGGCCGAGACCCGGCGGCGAGAGGTGTTGCAGGGGCTCAAGCGGTCGGTGGGAGCATACCTGGAGCGCTTGGGAACCCCTTACCTGATCTCGGGTCGGGGGACTCGGGCGGTGGTGCTTTGGCAAGCACACGATGTGGCCAAGGAGGTACAGACCCTGCTTTGGGCTGCTCCGCAGGGGGTGCGGATGGGCTACTCGGCGCTGCACCGGAGCCTCGAAGAGGTGAGCTCCGCCTACCGCGAAGCCCTCATCGCCCTCAAGGCGGCCCGCTGGGGAGAGGTGGTGGGCTTCGAAGGGCTCGACCCGGTGGCCTGGGTGTTGCTGCAGCACGCTCCCGAAGACCTCAAGGCCCTCGTCGAGCGTTTTCTGCCCCTGTCCCCCAAGGAGCTGCGCACCCTCGAGCGTTACCTCGAGCACTCCGGCGACCTCAGCGCCACCGCACAGGCTTTGCATGTACACCCCAACACCCTGCGCTACCGCTTGCAAAAAATCGAGCAGCGCCTAGGGGCCTCGCTCAAGAGCCCGGAAACCCTGGCCCAGGTCCACTTGGCCTTGCGGGCCAAGGGGCTACTCGAGGCCTAACGCGCCTTATGGGAGGACTGCGTATACTAAAGCCCGTGTACGGCATCTTGGTCTGGCCTCCAGACGACCTCGAGACTTTTATGGCTAGGCTCCAGACCAAGCACGGAGTGCGGGGCTTCGGCCTGCCCCACCTCAACCTGCGCCAGCCCTTCGAGTGGGAGCACGGCGAGGAATCGCTGAAGAAAGCGGTGCAGGGCATCCTGCGCAGCCACGCCCCCTTCCGCCTTCGTCTGGGGGGGTGGAGCAGCTTTCCCCAGGGGGTGGTCTACCTGCGGGCCTACGGCGGAACCCCTTTCCGCAAGCTCCATCACGCCCTCGAGGCCCTGGCCCCCCCCCTCAAGGAAATCGAGGGCCCCAGCTACATCCCGCACCTCACCTTGGCGCTGGGGCTCAGCCCCGAGGCCGCCGCTGCGCTGGCTCGGGACTTGCCCCCGCCCCCCCGCAGGTCGTTCGTGCTGCGCGAGGCCGCTTTGGTACAGGACACCCCTGAGGGGGATTTGGTCGAGGTGGCCCGCTTCCCCTTCGCGGGCTGAGCCATGCCGGCTTCGCCCCCTTACCTGCGGCTGCTCGAGGCCGAGAAGGCCTTTGGCGAGCGCAGGGTCCTCAACCGGGCCAGCTTCCGCCTCTCGCGGGGCGAGAAGGCCGTGCTGATCGGCCCCAACGGCGCGGGCAAGACCACCTTGTTCCGCATCCTGGCGGGCCGGGAGGGCCTCGATGGAGGCCGTCTCGAGCGCCTGAAGGGAATCCGGGTGTTCTACTTGCCCCAGGACTTCCGGCCCAAGGGGGGTAGCGTGTGGGAGCTGGCCTACCGCAGCACGCCGCTGTGGGCCGCCGAGCAGCTGCTCGAGCAGCTTCCCCCCGAGGAGATGGCGGCGGCCTGGGAGCGGGTGCGCGAGCTCGGCTTCTGGAAGGGGCGCGTGGGCCGCACCCTGGCCGACTTTGGCCTGGGAGAGGAGCTGTGGGGGCGGGAGGCGTCGGGGCTCTCGGGTGGGGAGGGGGTGCGGCTGGGGCTGGCCATGGCCTTCCTTTCGGGAGCCGAGGTGCTGCTCTTGGACGAGCCCACCACCCACCTCGACCTGCGCATGCGGCTGCGCCTGGAGGAACTGCTGCTGGCCTACCCCGGTGCGCTGGGCCTGATCTCCCACGACCGCGCGTTGGTGGCCCGTGTCGCCAGCACCGTCTACCACCTCGAGGCCGCCCAGCTCATCCGGGTGACGGGCGGCTACGCCACCTATCTGCAGGAGAAGGAGCGCATCCAGCGCACCCTCGAAAAGGCCCGCAAGGAGGCCTTAAAGGAGCGCGAGCGCCTGCTGGAAGCGGTCCCCGACCGGCGCAGGCCAGGTCAGGACCGTCGCCGGAGCCAGAAAGCCCAGCTCAGGGAGCGAGCCCAGCGCATCGAAGCCCCCGAACCCCTGCCCCCCGAGCGGCGCTGGAGCCTCGAGATCGCCGCCGAGGGCACGCCGAGGCTGGTCGCGGAGGGGAAGGGGCTATCGAAGTCGTACGCCGAAAGGCCGTTGGTCCTCCGCCAGGTCAGCTTCCGCATCTTCCGCGGGGATCGCATCGCCCTGCTGGGCCCCAACGGAGCGGGGAAGACCACCCTGTTGCGCGTGCTGCTGGGCCAGGAGTGGCCGGAGGAGGGCGAGCGTGAGCTGATGCCCGGCGTACGCACGGCCTATCTGGACCAGCACTTCCACGGCCTCGAGCCCGCCAAGGGCCTCTTCGAGCAGTTTTGCCAGCGCTTCGGCGAGGCCCGGGCCGCGGCCCTGCTGGGCCGGATGGGCTTTCGTCCACCCCACTGGTTCGACCCGCCCGAGCGCTTCTCCGGCGGGGAGCGCGCGCGGGCTGGCCTGGCCTTGCTCTCGGGGTTGAGGGCCGGGCTGTTGGTGCTCGACGAACCCACCAACCACCTCGAACTCGAGCTGCTCGAGGCGCTCGAGCGCGCCCTGAGCGAGTATCCGGGCACCCTGCTCTTCGTCTCCCACGACCGGGCCTTGGTGCAGAAGGTCGCCACCCGCTTCTGGGGCCTCGAGGAGGGGCGGCTGGTGGAGTACCCCAGCTACCGCGAGGCCGAGGCGGCCATGCTGGGCAAGCCCGCCCTGCGGCAGAACCCTTACGGTGAGCTCCCCTGCGAGCCGGAGGTGCCCTCCGAGGAACGCGACCTCGAGGCCGAGCGCCTGGCCCTGCGCGAGCGCTTGGACCAGCCCGGCCTGAGCGAGCGCGAACGCTTTCGGCTTCGGGCCGACCTCTTGGCCCTCGAAGAGGAACTCTTCCAGCGCTATGCCGAGCAGTTTTACTTACCGCCGCGCTATACCCACCGGGTGGTGCATGGGGGGGTGGAGGTGTACGCTGACGTGGAGCTGGACTCCTACCGCTTTTGGAGCCGCCAGGGATCGCTTAGCGGGGAGCGGGTGGGCGCTACGGTGCTGCTCTCGGGCCAGGCCTCCGGGGCCACCGTCGCCGGAGCGTTGCAGATCCTCTTCGAGCTCGAGGGCGTGCGCGTGGTGCTTCACGGGGAGCAGGTCTACGGGCTTTCCGCTTACGAGAAGCCCTTTATCCGCTCACTCGAGCCCCAGGCCGCGCCTCGGCGCAAGGCCCGCTTTTAGCCCTTCGTGTTTTGCATCGCCTCGCGCACCTGGCGCTTGAGCCGCATCAGCACCGCCTGCAGCCCGCGCAGCCGCAGTGGGGTGATGACCTCCTCGAGCTTGGCCAGGGTGTAGAAATCCTCCGGTACCCGTAGCACTTCCTCGGGGCTGTAGCCGGTAAGCCCCTCGGCCAGCATCCCGGCAAAGGCCCGCACGGTAGGGGCCTCCTTGGGCGCGTCGAAGTAGGGGACTACCCTGCCGTCCTCGAGCTCGACATGTACGTAAAACGGCGTGGTGCACTCGTGCACCTGCTCGAGCTTGCCCTGCATCCCTTCCGGCAGGGGCGGCATCTTCTTGGCGTACTCGAGCAACAGCTCGGTCTTGAAAGCCTTGGGGGCACCGGCGAGCGTTTGCACAACGCTTTGCAGCTTGGGCGGAAGGTTGGAAAGCTCAGCGTTCATCTCTTAAAGCCTACAAGGAGAAGGCCCGGGGCAGCGTAAGGGCCATCAGCTTCTAAAGAATCTGTACTGCGTCCCCAGCTTGTACGGTTCCCCCCTCGAGCACCCGCGCCAGCATTCCTCGTCTTCTCCCCAGCTTTTGCGGGAAGTTTGACCCGTAGCGCTCTTTGAGCGTTTTACAGGGAGTGCAGTATAAGGAAACCTCCAAAAGCGCCTCCCCTACCCGCAGCTTTGTGCCGGGCCGAAGGAGGTGCGGGTCTAAGTCCAAGACCATGTTTTCGCCCAGCGCGCCGTAAGGAAGATCGAACCCGAGGGATTCCAGGTGCTCGTACGTGGCCTGACCCAGCAGCAGCACCGCCCGTTGCTCGCGTTTTCCGGCTTTGCGGTCTCCTGCGATCCCATACCCGGGGACGAGCTTGACCGCCTCCACCCGCAGCCGGGGGAAACCCCGGTCACGGGAGGCGTGGACCGACAATACCTTCATGCCCTCCAGTCGCTGGCCAGCAAGGAATAGCAGGCCATATCCACAAATCCGTGAGGCCGCAACCAGTCTTGGCGGCGGATGCCCTCAAAGGTGAACCCTAACCGCTCCGCCACCCGCCGTGAAGATGCGTTGTCCACCTCGGCCCGCAGTTGCACCCGGTGAATCCCCAACTCCTCAAAAACGAAGCCCAACATAGCCCGGGCCGCTCGAGTCATGAGGCCTTTGCCAGTAGCTTCCTGGCCTAGCCAGTAGCCGATCTCGGTGCTGAGGGGACGGTTGCCGGCGCGCTCCACTGGGAAGAACAAAATGCCCCCGACCATCTTCTCGCTCTGCCAGATGCCCACCCAGGGCAGCCCATCCTCGGAATACCGGGTGATCCCACGCCGGATGAAGTGCTGGGCTTCTTCGAGGGTGTGGATGTTGCGGGCCCAGTCCAGCCAGGCGCCCAGGTGCTCGCGGTTACTCTCCAGGAAGCCCAAGAATTCTGCGGCGTGGCGGGGCTCGAGGATTCTCAACTCAGCCCCTTCTCCGAGATCGTGTTTGAACATTCTGTGCTCCTTCTGGTGGTCTGGTAGGGCGATTAGCCTGATCCACAAAGGATACCTGCTTTACCTGGAGCGCCGGAAGGTCGGCACGGGCAGAGGCATATCGCCGCGCCGGGGTCCTTTCCGGGTAGCTCGGCCACAGGGTGGCAAGCCTGACTGGTGGGCTTTGTCAAAAAAGCCTGTTTTAGCGTCCGTGCCATCAGCTTCCCTAGCCCACGAACCAACGGGGGACCCTCAGGTTTTGTTGGCGGCGGGCCCTATGGAGATGTCTTACCCGGGAGGTTTAGTCCAGGAAGTCCCTGAGCTTGCGGGTGCGGGACTCGTGGTACTTGAGCTTGCGCAGCGCCTTGTTCTCGATCTGGCGGATGCGCTCGCGGGTCACGCCGAAGTAAGCGCCCACCTCTTCGAGGGTGTGCTCGCGCCCGTCGATGAGGCCCTTGCGCAGCTTGAGCACCATGGCCTCGCGTTCGGAGAGCTTATTCAAAGCCTTCTCGAGCTCCTCGCTGAGCATGCTCTGGGCGGCGGAGTCCACGGGGGAGGCCATGTGCTCGTCGGGGATGAAGTCGCCGTAGAAGGAGTCTTTCTCGTCGCCGATGGGGGTCTCGAGCGAAACCGGCTCCTGGGCGATCTTGAAGGTCTCCTCGACCTTTTTGGCGTCCCAGCCGGGGCCCATCGCCTCGGAGATCTCCTCGTAGGAGGGCTCACGGCCCAGCTCCTGCTGCATCTGCCGGGCGGTGCGGGTGAGCTTGTTGATGGTCTCGACCATGTGCACCGGGATGCGGATGGTGCGGGCCTGGTCGGCGATGGCGCGGTTGATGGCCTGGCGGATCCACCAGGTGGCGTAGGTGGAGAACTTGAAGCGCCGCTTGAATTCGAACTTCTCCACCGCCCGGATCAGCCCCTGGTTGCCTTCTTGGATCAAATCGAGGAAACTGAGGCCGCGCCCGGTGTACTTTTTGGCGATAGAGACCACCAGCCGAAGGTTAGCTTCGATGAGGTGTTGGCGGGCCAGCTCGCCGTCGCGGGCGATGTGAAAGTGCCGTTTGATCTCGCGGGGCAAGGACCGCAGACGCCCGTCCACGGCGGCGATGGTCTCGGGATCGAGTTTGATCTCCATCCCCGGTACTTGGTTGATGCGGGCTCCGCCTTGCACCTGAGCGCGGAGCACCTGACGGATCAAATCGGCCTCCAATCCCGTTTCCTGGGCCAAAACTTGGGCGGAAGCCACCCCGTCTTCGACCCGGCGGGCTAAGTCGATTTCTTCCTCGAGCGTGAGCAGGGGAACCTGGCCGATCTCGTGCAGGTATTGCCGCACCGGGTCGGAGGTGGAGACCCGGGTGGTGAGGGGCAGATCCTCGTCGAAGCTATCCTCTTCCTCGCCCTCGAGCTCGAGGGTGGGCTCGAGCAGATCCAGGTCGGGCTCGAGGAACTCCAACCCCTCCTCCATCCCTTCAAAGCCCTCTTCTCCCTCAATCTCCTCAGGCCGGATGGCCGGTTCGATCAGGCCACGGCTGGGCTCAGGGGCCTGCTTGGTTACGGAGGGTAGGGTAGAAGTCTCAAGCACGGCGACGGTTTGCGCCTCCTCGGATTTGGATTTGGTGGGTTGGGCCGCAGCCTTGTCGGAGACTTTGGCCTTGGCTCCCTTGGCGGTTTTGGCGCTTGGCTGTTGGCTAGAGGTGGATTTAGCGGTGGTTTTTCTGCTCTTCACGGACACACTCTTGGAGATGGATACGGAAGGCTTATGGCTGGAAGCTGTGGCGGTGGTCGTTGATGTAGTGTCAGGTTTCTTGGTCGCTTTGGCGGAGGCTGTTTTGCCTTGATCCTGCTTGGACCCCCTTTGGCTCGAGGGGGGCTTCTCGCTCGCCGAAGCCGCAGCTTTGGCAGAAGATTTGACCGGAGTAGAACCTTTCGTCGCCTGGGTATCGGCAGGGCCGGTGCGGCCTTTGGCCACCCCCTCGGGGGCCTGGCGGCCCTTTACTGCGGGCTTAGATTTGCTCACTCGTTTCACCTCCAAGCAGGGCGCACCGGGGAACCACGGGAGGACCCTCGGCTTTTGTGCTCACGCCTCACTCCGCAGCACCTTATACCCCTCCTGCTGTAAGGCGCTTAGGTTGCCGAAAGCGGCTTCTAGAAGGGGTTCGTACTTGAGGAAAGAATTGGCTACCAAGTAGAACCTCCCGCCAGAGCGCAGGCGGGACCTTGCGGCTTGCACGAAGGCTTGGGCCACATCAAGAACGACCTCACCCCCCAGATGAAAGGGAGGATTCGATACGATTATATCGAAACGGTCCGCCGCTGGCAACGCTTCCTCCACATCCGAGTGCAGCACCCGGCCCTCGAGCCCGTTGGAGCGGAGGCTGGCCTGGGCGCTCAGGACGCTACCCCAATCATCCTCGACCGTCGTGACCGAGGCTCCTGCCGCTGCGAACGGCAGCAAAAGACCACCATACCCTCCGCCCAGATCAAGCACTGTGCGTCCTTTCACATCCGCCGCCGGGTGGTCTTGGCGGAAAGCGTGGAGCAATAGCCTGCTGGCCGGGTCTAGGCGACCACCGGAAAAGGTTCCCGGCAGGTGGCAGAAGCTGAATCGACGGCCCCATACCTCGGCTGCAAATGATTCCCATGGGGTGGAGGGAGGTGGGGTGGGATTTTCCTTTTCGAGCACCGCTACCCGCAAGCTGCCTTGGCGGTGGCAGACCAGTCCGTAGCCTAACCAGGCCCGTGCCTGCTTGAAGTAAGCTTCGAACCCTTTTTTGGTATCCCCCGCAAGCCATAGCCTGCCCCCTGGGCGCAGGCTATGCGCGGCCCCCCAAAGTGCCAGCTCGACGTAGCGGCTTCCGCGCTCGGCGGGGATGACCAGCACGGCTTGGTCATAGGCCTCGGCCTCGGCTTCCCAGGGTAGGCCCCGCAGTACCCGGGCCCTGGGGTGGGCGGTAAAACTTTCCTCCAAACAACGCAAGCAAGCCCTCGAGGGCTCTACCAGGTCTACCGCGATCTGTTCAAGCAGCCCTACGCTCGCCAACCCTACGCCGGGGTTCAGGTCCACTGCACGCTCGCCGAAGGGCTCGAGGACCCTGGCCAACAATTCGTACCGTGGGTCGGGGTAACCGCGCGCCCCAGCTTTCACGAAGAGCCGTGTATTCCCGTGCTGGAGTGGGAGCAGGCGATGATAATCGGCCAGCGTCATAGATACACCGCTTGGATCCCACGCTTTCCCATCCGCAGGGCTTGGTTTCCAAGATGGGCCAGCGCTTGTCCTGAGGGGGGCTCGTTGAGGGAGAAAGCACCCTCCGGCTCGAGCTGCTCGAGGGGGATGCGTCGGGGAGGGCGAAGCTCTTTTATCCCTTCCTCTATCACGTAAGTAGCGGCGTAAGCCAGGCCGTTACGGGTAGTGTGGGCCACGGTGACCGGACCCTTATAACGCATCGCTACCCCCACCAGGGTGTCCACCCCCACCGCCGGGATGCCCAGCCCCCGCGCCAGCCCCAGCCCCGCCGAAATCCCGATGCGCAGGCCAGTATAGGAGCCCGGCCCGCGGCCTACCGCGATCCCCTCGATCTCCTTCAAGGGAGTGTGGCAGTCGGCTAAGAAGGCTTCGAGCTCCGTCCACAGCGCTTCGGCGTGGCGGCGCTCGAGGCGCACCGCCCGCTCGGCTTGGTTCAAGCCCAGCACCAGGTAAGGGGTGGCGGTATCCAGGGCCAACACTCGCACGTGAACGAGTATAGCCCGCTAGCCGACTTCGCGGCGGCCCCCGAAAGCATGGCATCTGGCCCGGAAGGGCAGGGGAAGCCCTCAGGAACTCGCCCTTGAAGTGTTAGGCTGATTGAGGATGCGCCACCTCGAGCTCGCCTTCACCGGCCCCACCACCTTCCTCAAGGCCCCCCACCGCCCCCTCTCTGAGCCCTGGAGTGCCGAGGTGGGCTTTCTGGGCCTGCCCTACGACTTCGCGGTGGGCTACCGCCCCGGCGCCCGCTTCGCGCCGGGCGCCCTGCGCGAGGCCAGCGGCCGCTACGCCCCCGGCCCCGAGGGCTACTTCGACCTCGAGACCGAGACCTACCGCCTCAGGGGCGTGAACATCGTGGACGCGGGCGACGTGGACCCGGCCCAGCTCGAGTACATCGAGACCTTCCGCCGCATCACCGAGGCCGCGCGGGAACTGCGCAAACGCGTGCGGCTGCCGGTGTTCGTGGGGGGCGATCACTCGGTGAGCTACCCCGTGCTGCGGGCGTACGACGACCTGGCGGAGCTGTACGTGGTTCAGCTCGACGCCCACCTGGACTTCTCGGATAGCCGCAACGGCACCAAGTATTCCAACAGCAGCCCCTTTCGCCGCGCCGCCGAGGAGGTGCCCGGCCTCAAGCACCTCACCGTCATCGGCCTGCGCGGCCTGCGCGCCAACCTCGAGGCTTACCGGGCGGCCAGAGACCGGGGGCACACCCTGATTACGGCCCGGCAGGTGCGGGAGAAGTTGGCCTGGGTGCTGGATCAGCTCCCGCAAGGCAAAAAGGTCTACCTCAGCTTCGACGCCGACGTGCTCGACCCCTCGATCATGCCCGGCACCAGCAGCCCCGAGGTGGAGGGCCTGAGCTACGCCGAGGCCATGGCGGTGGTGCGACGGACCCTCGCGCACAACGAGCTGGTGGGCTTCGACCTGGTGGAAATCGCGCCGAATTTGGACTCGAGCGGGCTTAGTTCATTGGTAGGAGCGCGGCTCTTGGCGGAGATGTTGTGCGACTGGCGCTCGAGTGCGGACGGGTTCGGCCCGCAGCCTGAGCCCTAGCGCCTTTAGCACCGTGGCGAAATCTAGATTGACCTCGCCGGTGGGTAAGCACTTGTCTAGCCCCAGATCACGTGGGCGTTTTCTGTTGTGGAACCGGATAAAATCGGTGATGTAGATGTACGGTTGCTCAGTGCTATAGGCTAAATGGCGAACCCGGATGGCTTCACACACCGAGTTCAGGCAAGGGGAGGTTTGGGGTGAATAAAACCTTGGGGGCTCATCGGCACAGAATCTTATACCGCAGATGCGGTTTAATCACTAGTTAGACCTCATGTGACGACGAACGATTTGAGGAGCCAGATGGGTATGTTTCGTCGCGTAGAGCTACCGTCCGGGGTCACCGGCCTCCTCCTACTGCACAGCATGCCTGGTCGAAACGAGCCGTTGGAGAACGTGTGGCGGGAGATCCGCAATACGCGTATCGATTGCATCGTGTCACTCGCGAGCCGCCGCGAAATTCGGGAGAAGTCGCCGGACTACGCCGACGCTATCGCCGCTGGCCGTGTCCCATGCGATCGGCTCGAATTCCCTATAACTGATTTCGGCGTACCCGAGGATCGACCGGCGTTCTATACGCTCGCGCGGGATCTCGCGACCCGCCTACGGGCCGGGCAGCGACTCCTGATCCACTGCGGCGCGGGTATTGGGCGCACTGGGACGCTGGCAACTTGCGTGCTCGTCGCACTCGGGGAACCGCTGGAGAGCGCAAAGCGATCGGTGTCAGCCGCTGGATCGTCCCCCGAGACAGCTGAGCAACGTGAACTGATCGCTTGGTGCGCGCACCAGGCAGGAGAAGCGCCATGAGGTCTAACCCGGCGATGCAGCGGACCGGCTACGCCGGCCGCTGATCGCCCTTCTGTTAGCCCGACACCCAAGAATGGAAGTTCTTCTTCCGATCATCAACGACTGGTTCGCCGCGAAACGTGAACATCTCACGATATTCGCGCGGGCGGATTGCCGCCTTGAAGGTTGGTTCAAGGGTGAACTGTTGGTGCTTCTTAGCGGGCTTCAACAAAGAGGCAAGATCGAAGAGTTCGACCGCGAAGTGAACATCCCTTCGGGCGAGCCGGGCAAGCGTTTTCAAGTCGACTTCAGGATCAGGGTTGACGGACGCGATCACCTGTGCGAGCTCAAGGCACTGTGCATTAGCCAAGCCGCCGGAACGCCGAGGAACCTTCGGTTCTACTTCCGCGATGACCATGTGGGCTTGGTCAAAGACATGAAGAAGCTAGAACGGCTGTCCTCTCCCAATCGATGGCTCATCGCCTTCGTCTACCCGGTCCCCTCTCGCGATCAGTGGGCCGCTGCCGTTGCCGCCGTTCCCGCTTCGCTGGCGCATTGCCGGCCGCTCAACGAGCCGAACGACCTAACGGCACCTCTCTTTGTTTCTCTTTGGCATGTTGGAACTCCAGCGGGCTAACCACGGCTTGCAGCCGACGGCACGCGGGTGGATACTTGGCCGCGCGCCGCGGCTGAACCGCGAGCCGTTGGGAGGCCGTTGGAAAACAATGAGCCTGAACGCAGACTGCGAATCTTGGCTGAAGAAGGTATCGTCAAAGGGATCGCCGATGTACATCCGTTCGTCAGGTCCTGGGCACCTCATCCTTCGCCCGTCGCGCACCCAGCTCGTGGCTCGCATCGCCTTTCTCTGCCTTTTCGCCCTCGGCGCGCTGGCCCTGATTCGGGTCAGCCCTCAGCTAGGGCCTGTGGCCTACGGGTTTGTTGGCCTGCCGCTGCTGTTCGCTCTGGACGCTCTTCTCACGTTTGCTACTCGCCTCGAGGTTGACGAGTCGGGGATCTCGCAAACCCACTACCGCTCCAGCTGGAGCTACCGATGGGGCGAGATTGCCGGCTGGAACTTGCACGAGATGAGCCCAAAGGGGCCAAATCTCGTCGCCATCGAGTTGTACCTCGCTGCGGGTGGCCGGCAGAAGCTCACTCCCGCGCTCGTGCAGTATAAGGATGCGAATTACTTCAAGCTTCGCGAGGCCCTCCTGCACTACCTCGGCCCGCCCTCGCGGTAGCGCACTTGACCATGAGCGATCCTTCGCTTGTGGTGGAGGGTGCTGCTCAACAGGCCGTGCGCGATTGCGATGGGTTCGCGGTGCGCTCGGTGAATATCGCCCATAGCATGCTTGTAAGGTCAAGTAAGGAGAAAACTATGCCCCGCGCAACCCTTACCAGCAAAGGCCAACTTACCCTGCCCAAGGAGGTTCGCCAGGCCCTGGGCCTGCGCGGGGGGATCGGCTCGAGGCGAGGTGGTGGGAGGGGAGATCCGGATGCGCCCCCTTCGCCGTTACCGGGCAGCTGAACTCGCCGGTTTGCTCAAGGGCAGCCCGGTGCCCTTCGCCGGCCTCGAGGCGGAGAGGGAAGCCCTGGCCCGCGCCCTGGCCGAAAAGGAACGGGGTGGGTAGTGCGCTACTGGCTGGATACCAATGTCTTATTGCGCTTGGTGACCAAAGCCCCGGAGGACTTGTTCCAGCGGGCCCTCGAGCTGGTAGAGCAAGCCGAGGTCGGGAGGTTTTCCCTTGCACGTGGCCGAGGTTACCTACGTCATGAAAAGCCTCTACCGCTACTCACGGGTGCAGATTCGCCAGGAGCTGGGGACCGTCCTGCGGCTTGTGGCGCTGGAAGTGTTAGACGAAGAAGAAGTTCTGGCTGCATTGGATCTCATGGCCGAGCAAAACGTGGACTTTGACGATGCCTACCTGGCCATGTGGGCCTCGAGGCGAGGGGAGGGGGTGGCCTCTTTTGACCGGGACTTTGCCCGGCTGCCGGTAGCTTGGCACCAGGTTTAAGGCGTTCTCGGCTGTGCGGAGGTTCCTCCCGCTATGTACACCGAGTGAATGGGGGTATCCCCCCAGCGGTAGAGGGGTTCCAGCGCGTTCGGGGAATCCACCACCACGAAATCGGCCTGGGCCCCCACCTCGATCTTTCCCAAATCCTTCCTTCCTAAGGCCAGCGCGGCGTGCTCGGTGTGGGCAATCAGGGCTTCTTCGGCCGAGAGGCGGCCCAGGCCGATGGTGAGCTGCATCGCGAGCCAGGGGCTGTAGAGCGGGCTGCTGCCGGGGTTGTGGTCGGTGGCGATGGCCACCCGCACGCCCGCGTCCCACATGGCCCGCGCGTCGGGGAAGGGCTTGCGCAGGATGACTGCCGCGCCCGGTAGGACGGTGCCCACCGTGCCGGCGCGGGCCAGGGCCTGCCAGTCGCCCGGGGTAGCCTCTTCGAGGTGGTCCGCCGACAGCGCCCCGAGCTCCGCCGCGAGCTTGGTGGCCCCGGTGTGGGCGATCTGCTCGGCGTGGAGCTTGACCTTGAGGCCCTGGGACAGGGCGGCCTCGAGGATGCGCCGGGTTTCCTCGAGCGTGAAGGCCCCCTGGTCGCAGAACACGTCCACCGCCTCGGCCAGCCCGCTACGCGCCACCTCGGGGATGAGCTCGGCGGTGAACATCGCCACGTACTCCTCCCGTTCCCAGCCCTCCGGCACCACGTGGGCCAGCAGGGTAGGGAAGACCCGCTGGGGCAGATTCTCTTTGAGATGCCGGATCACCCGCAGCATCTTGAGCTCGGCCTCGGGAAGGAGGCCGTAGCCGCTCTTGACCTCGAGGGCCGTCACCCCCTGGGCCAGGAAGAGGGCGGCGCGGGCTTTGGCCAGCGCGTAAAGCTCCTCCTCGGAGGCGGCAGCCGTGGCCCGCACCGTCGCGTAGATCCCGCCCCCGGCGGCCAGGATGGCCTCGTAGCGCTCGCCCCGGGCGCGCTTTAGGTACTCGCCCAGCCGGTTCCCGCCGTAGACCAGGTGGGTGTGCGCGTCCACGATGCCCGGCACCACCCCGCGCCCGCCCAGGTCGGCGCGGGGCCAGCCGCGGTACGCCTCCGGCAGGTCCTCTTCGGCCCCCACCCAGACAAAACGCCCCTCCTGCACCGCGAGGGCGGCGCGCTCGAGCCTTTCCCTCGGGGTGTACAGCTCGGCGATGCCCGTAAATACCCGTTTCATCCTTCTTCCCACCCCGCCAGGTCCAGGCCGCGTTCGCGGGCCACCCGCTTGGCCGAGTCGTAGCCCGCGTGGGCGTGGCGCATCACGCCGGTGCCGGGGTCGTTGGTGAGGACGCGCTCGAGCCGGTAGGCGGCCTCCTCCGAGCCGTCCGCCACCGTGACCTGCCCGGCGTGGAGGCTGTAGCCCATCCCTACCCCGCCGCCGTGGTGGAAGCTGACCCACCCCGCGCCCGAGACCGCGTTGAGGGCGAAGTTGAGGAGGGGCCAGTCGGCCACCGCGTCGGAGCCATCCAGCATGGCCTCGGTCTCGCGGTAGGGGGAGGCCACCGACCCAGCGTCGAGGTGGTCGCGCCCGATGACGATGGGGGCCTCGAGTTCGCCCCTCGC
This sequence comes from Meiothermus sp. Pnk-1, assembly GCF_003226535.1. Classification (NCBI taxonomy): domain Bacteria; kingdom Thermotogati; phylum Deinococcota; class Deinococci; order Thermales; family Thermaceae; genus Meiothermus; species Meiothermus sp. Pnk-1. Next base: position 465,929 of record NZ_QKOB01000003.1, read on the forward strand.
CACCATCTCGTTGAAGCAAAGCCCGGCCCTCTCGCGCTCCCGGTAGCCCAGCCAGCAGATGCGGGCCGGGAGGCCCTGGAACTTGAACTTCTTCACGCCCTCGCTGAGCCAGCGGCGTAGGTGCTCGTCCTCGGGGAAGAGCTCGAGCACGGCCTGATCGGTCTTGTAGATGTCCTCCGGCTTGCCGGAGAGGGCCACCCAGCGAAAAGGCCCCCGCCCCTCGCAGAACTGGTCGCGGATGAAGGCGGGCACGAAGCCGGGGTAGCTGAAGGCTTCCGCGAAGCCCCCCTCTTTGGCGAAGGCCCGCAGGTTGTTGCCGTAGTCGAAAGCCACCGCGCCCTGCTTCTGCATCTCCACGATGGCGCGGCAGTGGGTGGCCATGTCGTGCAGGACTCGTTCCTTGTAGCCCTCGGGGTCGCGCTGGCGCAGGAGGGCTGGGTCTTCGTCGGCGTGCAGGATGGGGATGTAGCCGTGGAGGGGGTCGTGGGCGCTGGTCTGGTCGGTGACCAGCTCGGGGGTGAAGCCCCGGCGCACCATCTCCGGCAGCACCTGGGCGGTGTTGCCCAACAGCCCGATGGAGAGCGCTTGGCCCTTGCGCTTGGCCGCCTCGGCCAGCCGCAGGGCTTCGTCGAGCGAGTCGGCCCGCAGGTCGAGGTAGGCGGTGTCCAGGCGGCGCTGGATGCGCCCCGGGTCGATCTCCACGCAGATCGCCACCCCGCCGTTGAGGGTCACGGCCAGGGGTTGCGCCCCGCCCATGCCGCCTAGCCCGCCGGTTACCGTGATGGTGCCCTTCAAGGAGCCGCCGAAGTGCTTCTTGGCCGCGGCGGCGAAGGTCTCGTAGGTGCCCTGCAGGATGCCCTGGGTGCCGATGTAGATCCAGCTCCCGGCGGTCATCTGGCCGTACATCATCAGGCCCAGCCGGTCCAGGCGGTCGAACTCCTCCCAAGTGGCCCATCTGGGGACCAAGTTGGAGTTGGCGAGGATCACCCGGGGGGCCAGGGGCTGGGTGCGGAACACCCCCACCGCCCGGCCCGACTGCACCAAGAGGGTCTCGTCGTTCTCGAGCCGCTCCAGCACCGCCAGGATGCGCTGTAAGTCCTGATGGCTGCGGGCCGCCTTGCCGCGCCCGCCGTAGACGATGAGCTCTTCGGGCCGCTCGGCCACCTCGGGGTCGAGGTTGTTCAGAAGCATGCGTTTGGCGGCTTCCTGGATCCAGCCTTTGGCGGTTTTGGTGGGGCCTCGGGGGGCTCGGTAGATCATGGATTTCCTCCTTGGGGGGTGAAGGTGTCTTCAAGAAAGTAGCGGTCCCCGCGCATCAGGTACTCGACCCAGGTCACGGGGGTTTGGAGGGTATAGGTCACGCGCTCCAGCCGCAGCCCCGGCGCCGCGGCGGGTTGGGCCAGCAGGGCGGCGACCTCGGGCTCGAGCCCAACAGCCTCGAGGCGCTGCCACACCTTGGTCAGCGGCAGGCCGAGCCGGTGCACCAGGATCTCGTGGAGGGATTCGGCCTCGAGGTCGTGCTCCAGGATGCTCTGGCACAGATCGGCCCGCAGGTAGCGGGTCTCGAGGATCACCGGCTCCTCGTCCAGAAAGCGCAGGCGGCGCACGCAGAGGGTGTCGGAGGTGTCCAGCTTCTCGGCCACCTCGGCGGGGGCCCTCCGGGGCTCGGCCAGGAGCACCCGGGTCCGGGGCACGGCCCCTTGTGCGGCGGCGAACTCGTAGAAGGGCCGCACCCGCAGCGAGCCCTGGCTGAAGCGGCGCTGGGCGGGGAAGCTGCCCTTGCCCTGCTGCCGGAAGAGGTAGCCCTCGCGCTCGAGCTCCTGCAAAGCCCGCCGCGCGGTCATGCGGCTGACGCCGAAGCGCCGGGAGAGCTGGTTCTCCGAGAGGGGAAAACCGGGCTGGGGCTTGGCCAGTTCGCGCAACACCGCTTCTTTGACCTGAAGGTACTTCACAAAGGAACCTCAGAGTTGTATATACAACCTAGCGTGAAGCGAGGTCAAGCATGGTCGAACTGGATAGGGGGCTAGGGCTCGAGGCCTTTGAGCGCGTGGTGCGCGGGGGTGAGCCGGTGAGGCTCGCGCAGGCCGCGCGCGAACGGGTGGCCCGTTGCCGGGCCTTGGTGGATGAGCTGGTGGAGCGGGGGGCGCCGGTCTACGGCCTCAACACCGGCTTCGGCAAGCTGGCGACGGTACGCATCGCGCCGCAGGACCTCAGGCGCTTGCAGCGTAACCTGCTCTTATCCCACGCCATCGGGGTGGGGGCGCCCTTCCCCGCCGAAGTGGTGCGGGGCATGCTCCTCTTGCGGGTGCAGAGCCTGGCCATGGGCTACTCCGGGGTGCGAGAGGTGGTGCTCGACTACCTGACGGAGTTCCTCAACCGGGGCATCACCCCGGTGGTGCCCTCTCAGGGCTCGGTGGGGGCTTCGGGGGACCTGGCTCCCCTGGCCCACATGTGCCTGCCCTTGATCGGGGAGGGTGAGGTGGAGTACCGGGGGCAGGTGCGCCCAGCGGGCGAGGTGTTGCGGGAGTTGGGTTTGGAGCCCTTGGAGCTCGAGGCCAAGGAGGGCCTGGCCCTCATCAACGGTACCCAGGCCATGGCCTCGCTGCTGGCCCTGTTGCTCCTCGACAGCGCGGTCTTGCTCAAAACCGCGGACATCGCCGCCGCCATGAGCGTCGAGGCCCTCAAGGCCAGCCACCGCCCCTTCGACGAGGCGGTGGGCCGACTGCGCCCCCACCCCGGCATCGCCGCCACCAGCGCCAACGTGCGCAAGCTCCTGCACGACTCCGAGATCATGCGCTCGCACCTCGACTGCGACAAGGTGCAAGACGCCTACAGCCTGCGGGCGGTCCCCCAGGTGCACGGGGCCAGCCGCGACGCCCTAGCCCACGTGCGGGAGGTGGTGCTGCGCGAGATGGTAAGCGTCACCGACAACCCTTTGATCCTCCCCGAGGAAGGGCGCACCCTCTCGGCGGGCAACTTCCACGGCCAGCCCCTGGCCCTGGCCGCCGACTACGCGGGCATCGCCCTGGCCGAGCTGGCCAACATCTCCGAGCGCCGCATCGAGCAGATGTTGAACCCCGCCCTCTCCGGCCTCCCGGCCTTTTTGGCCGAGGGCAGCGGGCTCAACTCCGGCCTGATGATCAGCCAGTACACCGCCGCCGCCCTGGTGAGCGAGAACAAGGTGCTCGCCCACCCGGCCTCCGTAGACTCCATCCCCACCAGCGCCAACCAGGAGGACCACGTCTCGATGGGCACCCACGCCGCCCGCAAGGCCCGCGCCATCTACGAGAACGTGCTGTGGGTGCTCTCCATCGAGCTGGCCTCCGCCGCCCAGGCCCTCGACTTCCACGCCCCGCTGCGGCCAGGCAAGGGTGTGGAGGCCATCTACCGGCGCATCCGGCAGGAGATCCCGCACTTAGACCGCGACCGCTACCTCAAGCCCGAGCTCTCGCGCCTGCGGGAGCTGATCCGCTCGGGAACGCTGGTGCGGGTGGCAGAGGAGGTAGTCGGCGCGCTGGCCTAGCGCTCCTCGAGCACCCCTTGCTTGAGCAGCGCTGGGAGGATCGCTTCTCCGACCCGCAGTAAGGCATAGCTTCCCAACCTGCGGGCTATCGTCTTGAGGCAGCGCAGGTGCTGCTCGAGCGCCTCCAGATACCTCTCGACCTCGAGGCGGCCCACTTCCATCCGCTCGTTGGTCTCCACGTCGTGTAGCCAGGCCTCGGTGAGGCTGGGCGAAAGCTCTTCGGGGGCCATCACCTGCACCAGCACCACCCGCTTTAGCCGCTTTAAGAGTCGCCCCCAGTCCAGCTCGTCGAGCCCGTCGGTGATGAGGACGGTGGCCCCTCGGGGCCGGGGGACGCGCAGAAGTTCGGCGGGGCCAGCGGCGACGGCACGGCTCTTGCCGCGATAAGGCCCGGCCCCCCACAGCGTTGCCCCCTCGGCCTTGGCTGCCCTCGCCAGCACGTGCAAGACCCGCTCGGCGTACTCGGCCTTGCCGTAGAGCCCCATGCTGGGCGAGCCGTCCAGAAAAAAGGTGAAACGGGCGGGGGCCTCGGCCTGGAAGGTGCGGGTATAAAGCCGCCCGGCACGCGCGTAGGCTTTCCAGTCCACAAAGCGCGGCTCGTCGCCGGGCACGTAGCCGCGCAGCTCGTAAAACTCGAGCCCCCGCCCTGGCCGGGCCTGGTTGCGCTCTCCGGCAAAAGGCTGGGTGGGGCGGGTACGGATGCGGTAGCGGGTCATAATGGTGGCGCGTCTTACCCTAGGTCAAAAAAGCTTTGGCGGTGTGCCCTTCACTTCGCCACCGTTCTGCGCAGCAAATCTTGCAACACCGCCTCGACGGTGATCCCTTCAAACTGGGCTTCCTCGCTGAGCAGGAGGCGGTGGGAGAGGGCAGGCTGGGCCGCGGCGCGCAAGTCTTCCCAGTCTAGATGGGCGCGGCCAGCCAGGTAGGCCAGGCTCTTGGCCAACGCCAGCCAAGCCTTGGCCCCGCGCGGGGAGAGGGCCATGCGCAGGCGCTTGTCTTCCTGGGCGAGCTGGGCGGTGTTGGCGATGGCCTCGATGGCCGCGCTGCTCACCACCACCTGCCGGGATTCCTCTCGGGCTGCCAGCAGGTCGAGCCCCTCCACCCTTTTGGGCGGGGCCGGTTCTTCGCGCAGGATGCGCAGCCAAGTCGCGCGAGGAGGGGGTGTTACGGTGATCTTGCTCATGAAGCGGTCGAGCTGGGCTTCGGGAAGGGGGTAGGTGCCCTCGAGCTCAAGGGGGTTTTGCGTCGCCAGCACCAAGAAAGGCTGCGGTAGCGGGTAGCGTTCGCCGGCCACGGTCACGGCGGCTTCCTGCATGGCCTCGAGCAGGGCCGACTGGGTTTTGGGGGTGGCCCGGTTGATCTCGTCGGCCAGCACCACCTGAGCAAAGATGGGGCCGGGCCGAAAGACAAAGGCCCCGTCTTCCAAAATCTCCGTTCCGGTCACGTCGGCTGGGAGGAGGTCAGGGGTGAACTGGATGCGCCGGTAGGAGAGGCCGGAAGCTTCGGAGAAGGCCCGCGCCAACATAGTTTTGCCCAGGCCCGGCAGCCCCTCCAGCAGGGCGTGGCCCCCGGCTATCGCGGTGGCTAAAAGTTCCCTTATTACCCGCTCCTGTCCGAAGAGCACCGAGGAGAGTTCGGCCTCGAGCTTGACCAATCCGCTTCGCACTTCTGCCACGATCTGACTATACCGGGCTGGGCACAGCCGCGTCGCCAAGCACCGCTTGACCCCCGGCTTCCCCCACTCCACAATCGGGGTGTGTGGGTGCTAGGCATCGATACCTCCTGCGACGACACCGGGGTTGGCCTCGTCCGAGACGGCAAGGTGGTGGCCAACCGGGTCGCCTCGCAGACCCTGCTCCACCAGAAGTTCGGCGGGGTGGTGCCCGAGCTGGCCTCGCGCGAGCACACCCAGGTGATCGACGGGCTGGTCGAGTTGGCCCTGTCGGACGCCGGGATCGGCGTGTCGGACTTGAATCTGATCGCCGCCACCCGTGGTCCGGGCCTCATCGGAGCCTTGCTGGTAGGACTTTCTTACGCTAAGGGGCTAGCGCTGGCCTTGGGGAGACCTTTTGTGGGGATACACCACCTCGAGGGCCACCTCTATGCAGCTTTAGCCGATCATCCCGAGGTGGAACCCCCCTTCCTGGCCCTATTGGCTTCGGGCGGGCATACCCATTTGTTCCAGGTCACGGCCTGGGGCGAGTACGCGCTGTTGGGGGCGACCCGCGACGACGCGGCAGGGGAGGCCTTTGACAAGGTGGCTAGGATGCTGGGGTTGGGCTATCCCGGCGGGCCAGAGATCGAGAGGTTGGCCCGAGAAGGCGACCCCAGAGCGGTGCCGTTCTCGGTACCCCTGCAAGACCAGATCGGCTACGAGTTCAGCTTCTCCGGGCTCAAGACCGCCGCCCAGCGCTTCGTGGAGAAAGGTTACGCCAAGGCCGATATCGCCGCCGGATTCCAGCGGGTGGTGGTCGAACACCTGGCCAGCGTGGTGATGCGCGCCGCTAGCGATACTGGCCTGTCCATCCTCTTGATCTCTGGCGGGGTGGCGGCCAACCGGGCGTTGCAGGAGCGCTTTGCCGAGGCGGGCTTACGGGTTTTGTTCCCTCCGCGCGGCCTTTCCACCGACAACGGGGCCATGATCGCCTTGGCCGCCTGGCGTCGCTGGAAGGGAGAAGGCGACAGCCTGACCATCCCGGCAGCGGCTTATCTCCCGCTGGCCAGCGCACGGGCAACCTGATCTTCGGGGCATTGTGCGGCCCTCCCGTCGCTCGGGCCAATCGTGTTTCCAGACCATCGGCGATTCGGCTTAGGGCATTCGGCGGTTGACGTTTGGGCTTTTTGGCTACCCTTTCCTCATCTTGGGGGGGTAGACTAGCGCTTGGATTATGTTGGAGTTTGTCAAGAAGCTCTTAGATAACAATGAAAAAAAGGTGGCCCGGTACTGGAAAACCGTGGTCGCCCCGACCAATGCCCTCGAGCCCGAGGTGGAAAAGCTCGAGGATTTGGCCGCTGCCTACGCCAAGCTGCGCGAGAAGCATCAAGCCGGGAAGAGCCTGGATGAGCTGTTGCCGATGGCCTTTGCCCTCACCCGCGAATCGGCCCGGCGCTACTTGGGCATGCGCCACTACGATGTGCAGCTCATCGGCGGGGCGGTGCTGCACGAGGGCAAGATCGCCGAGATGCGCACCGGCGAGGGAAAGACCTTAGTGGCTACGCTGGCGGTAGCCCTCAACGCCCTTGCCGGTAAGGGGGTGCACCTGGTCACGGTCAACGACTACCTGGCCCGCCGCGACGCGGAGTGGATGGGCCCGGTATACCGGGGGCTGGGGCTGACTGTAGGGGTGATCCAGAACTCTTCCACCCCCGAGGCGCGCCGCGCCGCCTACCGCTGCGACGTGACCTACGTGACAAACTCCGAGCTGGGCTTCGACTACCTGCGCGACAACATGGCGGTGATGCCCGATCAGTTGGTGCTGCGCCACGACACCCCGCTGCACTACGCCATCATCGACGAGGTGGACTCCATCCTCATCGACGAGGCCCGCACCCCGCTCATCATCTCGGGTCCTGCCGAGCGGGCCACCGACATGTACTACAAGATGGCCGAGATCGCCAAGCGGCTCGAGAAGGGCACCCGTGCCGAGGTCGCCAAGGGCATCCCCGCCACCGGTGACTACAGCATTGACGAGAAGCAGAAGGCGGTGCACCTCAACCTCGAGGGTATCGCCAAGGCGGAAAAGCTTTTAGGGATTGAAGGCCTCTTCAACACCGAGCACATGGAACTCGCCCACATGCTCACCCAGGCCATCCGCGCCAAGGAGCTGTACTTCAGGGATAGGGACTATATCGTCCAAGATGGCGAGGTCATCATCGTGGACGAGTTCACCGGTCGCCTGATGCCGGGCCGCCGTTACGGGGAGGGGCTGCACCAGGCCATCGAGGCCAAGGAAGGGGTCAAGATCGAGCGGGAAAACCAGACCCTGGCTACCGTGACCTACCAGAACTTCTTCCGCCTCTTCGAAAAACGCTCCGGCATGACCGGTACCGCCAAAACCGAGGAGAAGGAGTTCCAGGAGATCTACGGGATGGACGTGGTGCAGGTGCCCACCAACAAGCCCGTGATCCGCGAGGACTATCCCGATGTAGTCTACCGCACCGAACGGGGCAAGTTCTTTGCCGTGGTGGAGGAGATCGCCGAGAAGTACGAAAAGGGCCAGCCGGTGCTGGTGGGCACCATCAGCATCGAGAAAAGCGAGCGCCTTTCGGCCATGCTCAAAGAGCCCCGGCAGTACCTCCCGGCTCTGGAGATGCGGGCGGGTCTGTTGCTCAAGGCGGCCCAGCGCCAGCAGGGTTCGGAGTGGGATCAGCTCAAGAAGCTCCTCGAGCGCCCCTCCCAGATCAAGGAGGGCGAGCTCGAGGCCTTCGAGGGGATAATTCCCGCCAAGGGTAACCTGCGCACCGCTTGGGAGATGTTCAAGCGCAGCGTGCACACCCTGGAGATGATTCGCAAGGGCATCCCCCACCAGGTTTTGAACGCCAAACATCACGAAAAAGAAGCCGACATCATCGCCCAAGCCGGGCGCAGCAAAACCGTGACCATCTCCACCAACATGGCCGGGCGGGGCACCGACATCAAGTTGGGGGGTAACGCCGAGTTCATGGCCGCGGCCCTGCTGCAAAAAGAGGGTTTCGACCGCACCGAATGGAAGGTGGAGCTGTTCATCAAGAAGCTGGTGCAGGGAGCCGAGGAGGAAGCCCAGCGGCTGGGGGCCGAACTTGGAGTACGTCCCGAGATCATGGAAGAAATCCGGCGTTTGCGCGACACCTGCAACGCCGACGAGGCGCGGGTCAAAGAGCTGGGAGGGCTCTTCATCATCGGTACCGAGCGGCACGAGTCGCGCCGGATCGACAACCAGTTGCGCGGGCGCTCCGGTCGCCAGGGTGACCCCGGCGGGAGCCGCTTCTATGTGTCCTTCGATGATGACCTGATGCGCCTGTTCGCCAGCGAACGGGTCATCGCCATGCTGGACCGGATGGGCTTTGACGATTCGGAGCCCATCGTCAACCAGATGGTCACCAACTCCATCGAACGGGCGCAAAAGCGCGTCGAGGACCGTAACTTTGGCATCCGCAAACAGCTCCTTCAGTTCGATGACGTCATGGCCCGGCAGCGCGAGGTGGTCTATGCCCAGCGCCGCAACGTGCTGTTGGGGAGCGACGAGTCGGTGCGCGAGGGGGCCCGCAACATGGTCGAAGACACCGTGGGCAGCGTGGCCGAGCTTAGCCTCAACCCCCAAGTCCACCCCGAAGACTGGGATCTAGACGCCCTCAAGAGCGCTTTGGTGGACTATGTTCCCTCCCTCGAGGGTTTCGACTACGAGTCCCTGCGTAAGATGCAGGCTGCTGAAGCCGTAGAGGCCCTCATCGCAGCGGCGCTCGAGGGCTACGACCAGCGCGAGGCCGAACTCTCGCCGCCGCTCATGCGGGCGGTGGAGCGCTTCGTGATTTTGCAGGTGGTAGATAACGCCTGGAAGGAGCACCTGCACAACCTCGATGTGCTGCGCCAGGGTATTGGGCTGCGCGGTTATGGCCAGCGCGACCCCTTCCAGGAATACAAGATCGAGGCCACCCGGCTCTTCGACGATATGGTAGCGAGCATCAAGGCCGAGGCCACCAAGTTCCTTTTCCGCCTCAAGGTCGAGGTGGAACCGGCTCCCGTGGCGGCTGCGGTCCCCGCCGCACCGGTGCAGGAGAGTGGGCCTCAGGCCAACGCCGAGCCCTTCGATCCCTTTACCGTGCGCCGTGAACCCAAGCCCAAGACCGCCTCTCCGGGGATGAGCCGGGCCGAGCGTCGGCGGCTCGAGCGGGAGGAGAGGAAAAAGCACAAGAAGTAAGTCCTACGTCTTACGGCGCGTGCAAAACGCCGTCTGCCAGGAAAGCGTGCGCAAGTCTTCTCGCCCCACCCTTCAAGGCGTGGCACATGTGGCCTAAGTAACATGATTCCCATGCGCTTTCCCTGGCTTGCCGCCCACGAGGTCAACCGCTATGCCCGGCCCCTTCCGGGCCTCGAGCGCCCGGTGCGGGTGGCTCACCTCTCTGACCTGCACATCGGCCACTACATCGACTCGAGGATCGTCAGGCGCTGGGTCGAGACCACCGTAGCGCACCAGCCCGACCTGATCGTCATCACCGGCGACCTCACCGACAGCGAGAACTCTGCGCTGATCCGTCCCGCCGTGGCCGAGATGGGGAGGCTGCGGGCTCCGCTGGGGGTCTGGGCGGTGTGGGGAAACCACGATTACCGCTTGCGGGCTTATCGGTCCGGGGACTTGAGCGACCTCGAGACCTGGCTCGAGGCCTCCGGCGTGCGGGTGTTGAACAACGCCGGGGTTCGCCTGCGCGAAGACCTCTACCTGGCGGGTGTGGACGACCTTTGGCACGGTCGGCCCGACGTCGCGCGGGCGCTCGAGGGGCTACCCGACGGCGCAGCCAGCCTGCTTTTATGCCACAACCCCGATTACCTCTTTGAGGTACCGGCGGCCGTGGGCCTAACCTTGTGCGGCCACACCCACGGCGGCCAGATCTGGGTGCCCTTCCTGGGGGCGGTGTTTACCTCCTCCAAGTACGGCAAGCGCTTCGCCCAGGGCTGGATTGAGGACCCGGTGCCAGCCTTCGTCTCGAGGGGGTTGGGGGTTTCAACGGTTCCCCTGCGCTACCGCTTTCGCGCGGAGGTGGTTATCATGGACCTTCTCCCCTCGTAAGGCTACGCCCCGACAGCGACGTTCTCGAGGTTCAGGTTCGTGTACACGTTTTGGGTGTCGTCGAGGTCCTCCAGGGCCTCCACCATCCGCAATACCTTTTGGGCCTCCTCTTCCGGCAGGAGGACGGTGTTTTGCGGGATCATGGTGATTTCGGTGTCCTGCGGATGGAACCCCTTGGCCTTGAGCGCGTTGGCCACCGCATACACCTCGTGGGGATCGGTATAGATCTCCAGACCGCCCTCGCTTTCCTGCAAATCCAGGGCCCCTGCTTCGATGGCGGCATCCTGGGCCTCGGGGGTGTTGGTCTCGAGCCAGATGTACCCCCGCCGCTCGAACTGCCAGGCCACCGCCCCTACCGCACCCAGCGAGCCTCCGTGCTTGGAGAAGACGTGGCGCACCTCGCTCGCGGTGCGGTTGCGGTTGTCGGTGAGGGCGTAAACCAGCACCGCTACCCCACCCGGGGCGTAACCTTCGTAGATCACCTCTTCGTAGTTGGATCCCTCTTCGTCGCCCCCTTGAAGCCGCTTCAAAAGGCGCTCGATGTTGTCGCCCGGTACGTCGTCGTTGCGGGCGGCTTCGATGACGTTGCGCAGTTGAACGTTGGCAGCGGGGTCGGCGGAGCCTCCGGCCCGGGCCGCCGCTGCGATGGCCCGCAGGTACTTGCTGATCACCTTGCCGCGCTTGAGGTCGTTGGCGGCTTTCTTACGTTTGATCTGAGCCCATTTGCTATGACCGGCCATAATTCACCTAAACCATTATAGTCCCTGACAAGAGGCTCGGTTTTTGCGATAGACGAACCGCTTTGCGGTTGCACGCTTGCCCTGGGCATCATCACCGTGACCAGGCTCTTTTTGCTGAGGAACACCCCCACCGCCTTGGTCCTGAAAAAGCTATTCCAGCACATTCATGTCCTTGATCTGCTTCTGATGGTTATCGGGAAAGTCCAGGTGGCTCGAGATCTCAGGATCGCTTCTGTAGTGGCTTTGCTTCGCAAAGCAGTTCGCCGGTCATGCGTTGGCAGCGCTTGGAGAGCTCGGTGCTGCTTCGCTCAGCAAAAGTAGCTACCCGTGCTTCCCCTCCCGGATACGCCGGCTGATCCTTTCCTTGGTCAATCCGCGCAGTTCCTCTTTCGTCACCTGAGACCTCTTTATCGATAGAAGTTCTCCTCTATCCCTCAAAGCATGTTGAAAACGTAGTAACGTAGGCACGTGGATACACCCAACTATGCAGACTTAATGTCACAAGTTCAATCACTAGCTGATCGCGTTCATAAGATCGAGAGGATAATCCAGGGCACACTGTCCCTCCCGCCGGACAAGTTTTGGGCTCTACATGCTCTCGCACAGGGCGATGATGGTGAGGGGAGGATTGTTTACGCCGGTGTTTTAGAGACCCCGAAGGCTGGACGGGTAGCCTGGCAGAAAGAAGCTGTGGTTGCTGAGTTGCTCAAAGCGGATTGGACACAGGAAGCCCCAGTGCTCAGGGCACTAGGACACCCTATACGACTAGCAATCCTGAAATCCCTGCTCATGGGCCCGCAGACCATCCAGGAGCTCTTGGAGATTCCTGGTTTGGGCACCAGTGGGCAGCTATACCACCATCTTCGCGAACTTCAGGCCGCTGGTTGGGCACACCAGGAGCGCCGCAATTGTTACGCTATTCCGAAGGATCGAATTGTTCCTTTGTTAGTAATAATAGCTATCGCCTTAAGCTAAGTTAAGCACACAACAGGTTTCCCACAAAAGCCCTCTCCACCACGACATTTAGGGATGGGGCATTTCATGTAGATCTACTGGGCACGTGGGGGTGTTTAGGCAGTCTACTGGTTCGCGGCACAGCTCGAGTCCCGGAAAAAGTTTTCTATACCCCCTTTCTAGAGCCTACTTAGCTTGACATCAAATTGATGATTGTGCTATTAGATTATACGTAAATGCATAATTTAGGTGCATTTACAATTTAGCGTCAGAAGGAGGCTAATACATGCGCAAGTTGAAGGCGATGGTTCTTTCTGGGGTGTTGTTGGCCGGTGGTTTAGCCTGGGTAGGTGGAACCCCTTCTATAGCCTATGCATCTACACCGACAGAGCAGGCCCAGGCTATTGAGCCTGAGGCTTGGCCAGCAGTGGTCGCTGTCGCGGCACGGGCAGCTGCCTGGGCCGCCGAGGCGGCGGTTAAGGCAGTAGCAGCCTACGTTGCTGTTAAAGCTGCTCAAGCTGTTCTTAACGGACAAGGGCCTGCTCACGTGAGCGAAGCTTTGCTGCCCGAGGCGGTACTTGACTGAATTACTTTGCCAGGTCGAGCTAAAGACTTTAGCTCGACCTGGCTCACGGAGTAGCAAATATGCACCTTCGGTATGCAATCTACACTCTAGCTCTGGGAGTGTTAGCCGTACATTTCGTACTGACATTGATTTATGTATCGCCGCCAAACCCCGTTAAGACACTCACCAACCTACCACAACGGTACGTTGGGCGTTTCTTTTATCAAGATTGGGGTCTCTTCGCACCTAACCCCATTAGCATGGATATACGAGTGTTGATAAGCTGCTTAGCAGATGGTTATGGCCCGACACCCCTTCTCGATATAAACCAGGGTTTTTCAAAACTTCGTTACTCAAACGGTTATGACCGAGTGAACCGGATTGCTGCCAATTACGCGCACAGTCGTATTACCCTCTATCGGAGCCAGATGCCCTACACGAAATTGTGCATCCAGACCCCAGACCACCCTCACTGTAATGCATTCAGATTTACAGACGAGGAACGCAAGAATGCTGCCGAGGAAGGTTTGAAGCGTGTCGCTTCAGCATTTTGCGCTGACATTTCTAAAGCCAAATCCATTAAATATAAAAAGGCTCATATTTGGATCTTATTGTCAGAAGTGCCACGTTGGTCAAAACGTCACAGGGAAGGCCGGAAAGAATCTGCGCTGGACCTCGGGGTAGTCAAATTAGAAGAATCTCGGGCGTTTGGGATATGGAGGGAAGATGGTTAGTTTGTGGAGTTTTTTTAATATTTTAGAATCGCAGCCTTTTAATCGAATTGGCGCACGACTCTTGCAAATCGGGGTCGGTGGGGTGATATTGTACCGCACAGTTACCGAGCTGCCCTTCGCGCAATACCTCTATGGTCCGAACGGCGCGGCCATGGGGTCAACTATAGCCTTGTTAGGTCCCACAGGCGTTTGGGTTGACGCGGTCTTTTATAGTACTTGGGGTGTTTATTTAATTCTTGCCCTTTGGGGATTGGGAGGACTAGGCCTAATACTGGGCTTCCGACCCCGGCTTAGCACGCTGCTTGCTCTGATGGGCAGTTTGTTGGTTGAGTTAAGGAATAACACTAGTGATGGCGGTGACAACATTTCGCGTCTATTGCTTTTATACATGCTCTTTTTCCATCCCCGCCTCGAGAAGCCTTCGGCGATAAGGCCGGGCGCCGCAGTTTTCTTTCATAACATCGGAGTCGTATCAGTTTATCTTCAATTGATCATCCTATACCTAGTTTCTGCAACTACCAAATTGCAAGGGGAAGCGTGGATTAGCGGCACTGCTGTCTACTATGTAACTCAATTAGATAGTTATGGCCCCCCATGGGCTCCGGTTCGTGAACTCTTCAAAAATCCGTGGATTGCGACGTTAGCCACCTATAGCACCATCATTTATCAGATGTTCTTTCCAGCTATGCTATTGGCTCCTCCGACATGGAAAATCTTCTGGACAGTATTCGGAATTTTGCTTCACCTAAATTTTGCGATTCTGATGGGTTTAGTGACCTTTTCCACAGTAATGATCTCTCTTCTTCTATTTACCTTGCGTGACAAAGAGTGGGCTCTGATCGCTCAGATTATAAAGCGTTGGATTCCAAGACTTACCGTGTTTGTGGATAGCAATTGCGCATACTGTAATCGAGCCGGTCGTTGGATCAACCGTATGGATCTGCTTGGTCTCTGCCGGGTGACCTCCTACCGGACGGACATGAGCTTCAGACACTATAACCTGGATTTCGAAGCTGTAGATCGAGAGATGCACGTAGTAAGACAACTGGGGGATAAATATAGGATTTTTCGAGGATTTGACGCAGTTGTTGCGCTGACGAAACACCTTCCCCCGCTTTGGCCAGTTCTGCCGATAGCCGTTCTACTCCAGGTGTCTGGACTTGGGCCGAAACTGTACCGCTGGCTAGCAGACCACCGGGTATTAGTCACGGCAGGAACCTGTCAGGGTGAATCCTGCCCTATTAGGAGTCAATCGTAGAATGATGCGATCGTCACCGTGGTTGGAAAAGGTTTTCTATCTAGCGCTGCTGTACTCCTTGCTGCTTGAATTCCTTGTCCCTGAACTTCAAAAAGTGTGGGCAATAAAACTCGGCCTATACCTTGCAACCGGATTCATGTTGCTGTACCTCCTGACATGGCTGCTACAATGGCTAGGCCGAGTGCGAAAGCATCCTAGGGCGGCTATAAGCTTAGCGTTGAGCCTCCTCTCCCCACCTATCCTTGCAACGGGCTTCCTCCAGCTTATCGGTGGATTCGTGGCCTTAGCCCGCTACCGCTTCCGCCCACCCACCGCAGAAGTGTACAGGCAGCAGGTTAGCTACACCCTTCCTTTCAAGGGGGTGTGGTGGGTCGCCAATGGCGGACCAGACGCATCTACTTCGCACTCCTGGGATCTCATAGGCCAGCGCTACGCCTACGATTTCGTCATTACTGATGACGGTGGGAAGAGCTATCGCCATGACGGGCGGCGAGTTGAGGATTACTATGCCTTCGGGGCTCCGGTGTTGGCGTCGGCAGACGGTATCGTGGTAGCAGTCCAAGACCGTCACCGCGACTGCCCATGGCCAGGAATAATTGACCCTTTAGCCTGGAGCATTCTTGGCAATTACGTGGTGATTCGCCATGCGGATAGCGAGTACAGCCTCCTCGCTCACCTGCGCCGGGGAAGCGTGAGGGTACGCCCTGGAGATCGGGTGCTGCGTGGGCAGGTGCTTGGAGAGTGCGGTAATTCCGGGCACTCTACCGAACCCCATTTGCACTTTCAGGTTCAGGACCATCTAAGCTTCTTCCTGGCTGCTTCTCTCCCGGTACGCTACAACCGATGGTGTCGTGTTAAGGGAGAGTATTGCCAGCAGATGGAGGAAGGGTTTCCCGTCCGGGGGGAGCACGTGGTAAACTTCGAAAGCGCGCCTAACCATCTGCACTTCGCCCGATGACTCGATAGTCATGCAGTCCTCGAGCTTGGTAGGCTTACCCCATGATACGCTTATTGCCCTTTCGCTTCGACCAAGGTGAGCGGACCCTCTGGCTCCTCGACCAGCGCAAGCTGCCCTTCGAAGAGGTGTGGGTGCCCTGCCGCAGCGCGAAAGAAGCCGCCGCGGGCATCCGCGAGATGGTGGTGCGGGGCGCCCCGGCCATTGGCGTGACCGCCGCTTACGGGATGGTGCTGGCTCACTTTGCCGGTGAAGACCCCGCCGAGGCCGACCGCGTGCTGCGCCACAGCCGCCCCACCGCCGTCAACCTCTTCTACGCCCTGGACCGGATGAAGCCCTACTGGGGCAATAGCCAGGCTTCGCTCGAGGAGGCTAGCGCCATCTGGCGGGAAGTCGAGGACACCGAGCGGGCCATCAGCCAGTACGGGGCTAGGGTTTTGCGGGGTCAGGTGCTCACCCACTGCAACACCGGCCCGCTCGCCACCGGCGGCTACGGCACGGCGCTGGGGGCCATCGTGGAGGCCTGGCGCCAAGGCCGGGTGACCCACGTCTGGGTGGACGAGACCCGCCCCTACCTTCAGGGTGCCCGCCTCACCGCCTACGAGCTGCACAAGGCCGGGGTTCCCGCCACCCTCATCACCGACAACATGGCCGCCCACCTCATGAGCAAGGGCCAGGTCGACGCGGTGATGGTGGGTACCGACCGCATGGCCACCAACGGCGACTTTGCCAACAAGATCGGCACTTACGCCCTGGCTGTGCTCTGCCACTACCACGGCATCCCCTTCTACCCCGCGCTACCGCTCTCCTCGGTAGACCCCAAGCTCGGCAGCGGCAAGGACATTCCCATCGAAGAGCGCGGTGCCCTCGAGGTCACCACCATCCGCGGCATTCCCATCGCCCCCGAGGGTTTTCCTGCCGCCCACCCCGCCTTCGACGTGACCCCGCACGCCTTGGTCACCGGGATCGTGACCGAGAAGGGGGTGTTGTATCCACCCTTTGGCGAGGCCCTGCGGGCTGCCCTTGCGGGCTAGCATGGCGTGGCTGGAAGCCCTGCTCGGCCTGCGCTGCCCCGGGTGTGGGGGGGATCCGGACGCGAGCGGGCTGTGCCGAGGATGCCGGTCGGAGCTGGAGTGGCAGCAAGCTTATGGCGTTCTCTTTTTGGGCAGCTATCGGCGTTGGGGAAGGCTCAGCCGCTCGATCAAATACGGCGGAAGGCGCGACGTGGTGAAGCTGATCGCCCAGGAGTGGGCCAAAGGCATCGCCTATCAGGGTTGGAAGCTCGAGGGGATCACCGCCGTTCCCACCCTTTTGCACCGGCGGATCCAGCGCGGCTACAACCAGGCCGAGCTGCTGGGGCGAGCGTTAGCGGAGGCGGCGGGGCTACCCTATCGGAACGTGCTCTCGAGGCTCCGCTACGCCCCTTCGCAGACCCGGCGGGTGGGCGCGGAGCGGGCTGCCCTTCCTGCCGATACCTTTGTCCCCAGGCAGAGCGTGTCGGGGGCTTGGCTGCTGGTGGACGATGTGATCACCAGCGGCTCCACCTTTCGTCTGGCGCGAAATTCCCTGCTCGAGGCGGGGGCTTGGCAGGTCTATGGGGCCTGCATCGCGGTGAAAAGCGCAAAGGTTCTCCAAGGCCTATGGACCCCGGGGTGCTAGGAGATAGGCGATGGGTGTGTCCTGGATTTAGGCAACTAGGCTGCAGTAGGGAAAGCGCCGTGTCGGACGGCGTGGAAAGGTGTGACGGGGCTGTGGGAGAAGAACCGCGAGCGGACCAGGGCCTTAGCGCTCGCTCCGGATTCGCTCCAGTGGGCCCCGGTGATCTTGAGTCTTTGGCCGAT